>QGUH01000830.1 GCA_003242355.1 Pseudomonadota bacterium | reverse complement strand
TCGTCCGCGCCCGCGCGTGTCCGGGCGAACGCCTGCTGGTCGATCGCAAAGTCGAGGAGCGCGAGCAGCTCGCCGGGGTGCTCGGCGGCAGCGGTCGGCGTTTCGACTGGTCGCTGGTCGTCGAGCTCGCGCGCTCCCGCCCGATCATCCTGGCCGGCGGCCTGACGCCCGACAACGTTTCGGAGGCCATCGCGTTGGTGCGCCCTTGGGGCGTCGACGTCGCGAGCGGGGTCGAGCGCGCGACCGATCCGCGCCGCAAAGATCCCGAGCGTGTGAAGCAGTTCGTCGAGCGCGCGCGCAAGGCCGAGCGCGCTGCCGCGATTTCTGGCTGAGCGTTCCCCGTATGTCGTTGCGGACTCGCGTGCCGTCCCGGCTGTCGTACGGCTGGGCCTTCCTGATCGCCCCCATCGTCGCCCTCGCTTCGGAGAGCTGCGCCGTCGAAGACGCCCGGGACTACACCTTCGAAAGCCGAGGTGGGCAGGGCGGAACGAGCGGGTCGAGCGGGCTCGAAGGCGGTAACGCCGGCACTCTCGTGAATGGCGGCTCGACGAACCCGGGCGCCGGCGGGGACGCCGGCGCTCCCCCCGCCGGTGACGGTGGTGACACGAGCACACCGTCGAGCGGTGGCTCCGCCGGGGACGCGGGGCAAGCCACGACCGGCGGCTCGAGCGAGGGTGGAGCCGCCGGAGCGAACGCCGGTACCGGAAACGCGGGTACCGGAAACGCCGATGCCGGAGGCGCAGCGGGGAGCGGCACGGAGACGTGCGCGCCGAACACGTTCGACTGCAATGGAGACCCGGACGACGGTTGCGAAGCGGTCGGCGTCGCGCCGCCCGCGGCCGTCACGCCGCTCGCCCCCTTCCGGGGCGCGTACACCGGCAGCCTGCACGCGCCGAGCAATCGACGCACGCTCCGGCCCACGCTCCGTTGGTCCGAGAGCGCCACCGACTGCGGCGAGGTCTATTACGAGGTCGAGCTCGACGATTCCTGCGAGCCCGGCAATCTGCGCGACTGCTCGTTCCCGAGCCCCGAGCTGTCCGAGGTCGTCGATGAGCCGATGCTCGCGGTCGCCCGCGATCTCCCGGTCGCGACGGAGCCTCCCGTCGGCGCGCTCTACGCCTGGCGCGTCCGCGCGTGCGATGCGAGCGAGCGTTGCTCGGCCTGGTCGGACGTCGCGTACCTGCACGTCGGGCGCACGCCCGAGGATATCAACGGGGACGGGTACGCCGATCTGCTCGTGCACACGAGCCCGGCGTTGCTCGTCTACTTCGGCAGCGCGGCCGTCGATTTCCTGAGCGACACCCGCATCGAGCATCCGAGCGCCGGCGCCTACCACGTCGGCGACGTGAACGGCGACGGCTTCGCCGACCTCGGGCTGCTCGGCACCGACTACGAGCTCTGCGCGACGAGTGGCTACTACCTCGAGGTGCTCTACGGGGGAACGGACATCGAGAACGCGACCGTGCAGTCGATTTGCCGCACCGGTGGCTCCCCCTCCGTGCAGCAACGCTCGGGGTTCGTGGGGGATCTCGACGGCGACGGGTTCGCCGATTTCCCGATCGCGCGCGGCTTCGGCAGCAGCGAGAACAACTTCATGGTCCACGCCGGCGGGCCCGAGGTCGCGCAGACGCCGTTTTTGGACTTCGACACGACGCTCGGCGCTGCCGCGTACACGAGCAGCATCGAGATGAGCTTCGACGGGTACGGAGACTTCGACGGCGATGGGTTCGTGGACGTCCTCGTCGGCGCGAGCGGTCGCGGCGAGGGCTTCAATCGGTACGCGCTCGTTCGCGGCGGCGCCGAGCCCGCCACGACGTTCGCCGGAAGCTTCGATTACGCCGGTTGCATCTCCCAGGTGTGGACCGCGTCGTTGGGTGACGTGAACGGCGACGGCAAGGGCGATTGGGGAATCACCTGCTGGGGCGAAGCGGGACACGTTTTCGGCATCGTTTACGGAGGCGCCGAGCTGCCGGACGAGCTCTCGGTGGTGCTCGAGAGCCCCGACGCGCTCGGTGCCGTCTCCCGCGCGCTCGACTTCGACAACGACGGAACCCTGGAAGTGTTCGTCGGCGCCGGCGTCTCGGGAGCTCTCGTGTGGCGGCACGGCGACTTCGATCCCGAAGCGCCCGAACGCTTCGTGAAGCTCAATCACGGCTCCGTCATGACGGTCGCGGATCACGACGGCGACGGCCGTGACGACGTCGCTTTCGGGTCGGAAGTCAACCAGCTGTGGCTCGGCAGCTTCACGTCGTTCAATGTGACGGCACGCCAGATCGTGCTGCCCGACGGTGTCGAGACGATGCTCGGCATCGTCTACTGATCCCGCCCGAGCCGAGCACCAGCATTCGCGCGCCGGGCGTTCGAGTGGCGCGGGACTTGCCTGGGGTCCCGCCATGCCCGCCGAAACGCGTCGGTACGCGGTGCTGGACGCGCCCTCGAGCCTCGGTCTCGAGCCGCACGGCGTCGAACGCCTCCCCGACCGGCTCCTCGAGCTCGGCCTCGAGTCCCGCACGAACGCTCGCCGCGCCGGACGCCTCGGCCGTCGAGCTCCTCGCGCGCGACACGCTCGACGGGTTCTTCATCCACCTCGATGCCGACAGCCTGAGCGACACCGTGATGCCCGCCGTGGACTACCGCCTCCCCGACGGGCTCACCCCCGACGAGCTCGAGGTCACGCTGCGCACGGCGATCGAGCGGCGCTGCCGTCGGGCTCGAGGTGACGATCTACAACCCGAGCCTCGATCCCGACGGCGCCGCGGGCCTCGTGCTCCTCGACGTG
>QGUH01000036.1 GCA_003242355.1 Pseudomonadota bacterium | reverse complement strand
GCTGTTGTGCGCGGGCGGGGCCCCGTTTTCCCCCCGCGGAGGGCGGGTCCGGGGCGGGGTCCGGGGGAACCGTGCACGTTCCCGTTGCGGGGCCCGCGGTGGAAATGCGGCGGCCGAGCGCGCGGATCTCGTCGAAGTGCCGCTCGAGGCGCCGTCGATCCGCGGCGCCCACGCGCGCGAGCAGCTGCGCGCGCTTCTCGGAAACGAGATCGAGCACGCTCTTTTGGGCGCGCAGGCGAAAGTCGAACTCGGCGCGCTCGGCGCCGCCCTCCGGCGCGAAACCCGCGAACAGCGATTGAAACGCGATCTGCGGGCTCGTTTGCGACTCGATGCGCTTGCCGCCTTCGCCATAGGAGATGTAGTTGCGCCCCGCGTAGCTGCTGCCGCTCAAGTACCACGAGGGCTGCGCTCGGAGCACCAGCGAGGGGACGCGCGTCTGGTCCTGGTTGAGCCGAGCGACGACCTGGTCGGAGGTGATGCTGCGGCACGTGAAGGTCGCGCTCTCCGAACGCGTGCCGCACAAAAGCGGACCCGCGCCGCCACCGTGGAAGTCGCGGTACGCCCCGCCCGGAGGCACTTCGGAAGGCTCCGCCGACGTTTTGCTGTACGGGATCGCGAGCCCGGAGACGATGCTGAACTCCCCGCGCAGCGCGGCGAGCGGCCCGAGCGGCGTCGTCAGCGTGTAGTTCTCGCCGGCCTGGGCGGGCACGATGAAGTGCCCGGATTCCTGCGTGCGCTCGCCGCCGACCATGAACCGATCGCGCTCCCAGCCGTCGCCGCCGATCGATTGGCCGGCGAACACGATCGCGTAGCGTCGCGGCGCGCCCGTGCTCTGCGCACGGGCCACCGAGCGCGCCGGCGGCACCATGCAGTCGAGCAGGGGCAAACCCACCGCGGCCCCACAGAGGCCCCGCAGCACGGTTCGGCGATCGAGACGAAACCGGTTCACGGCACGGGCTCCTTGCGCAAGGCGAAGCTCGGGCTCTCGACGAACGCGAGCACGAGATCGGGGAAACGGTGACCGCTCGCGCGAAACCGCTCGGCGAGCGCGTCGACGAACGGCTGCTCGTCGGCAGTGAGCTTGCGCCCGAGCGCGAACGTCAGGTACTGGCGCACCGCGCAGGCGTCGAGCCGCCCGGAGGCCACGAGCAACGCGCCGAGCTCGGCCGGCCCCGAGAAGGAGCCGAGCCCAGGCAGCTCACCCATTCCCTCGATCGTGCAGCTCGGCAATCCGTCGTCGTGCGTGCGGAAGCGTCCCGCGACGTCGAACTGCTCCAGCCCGAAGCCGATCGAGTCGATCTGCTCGTGGCACGCCGCGCACGAGGCGATGGCGCGATGCTCGGCGTAGCGGTCCCATTTGCACGCCGACGCATCGGCGCCCGGTGGTTGATCGACATCGACGGTGGGCGGGGGCGGCGGCACCTCTTCACAGAGCAGGCGCGTGCGCACGAAAATCCCGCGTTGGGTCGGGCTCGTGTCGGAGAACTTGGAGAACCCGGAGAGCACGCTGCCGTGCGAGAGAATCCCGGCGCGGCCGCTCGCGCCGTAGGCGACCCAGCCCGCATCGCCCGCGGGGCGAGGCAGCCCGTAGTGATCGGCGAGCCGGCGATCGAGGAAGGTTTCGGGGAACGTGAAGAGCTCGAGGTAGCTCCCTTGCGTGTCGAAGAGGACGCGATCGAGCAAGGCCGTGGTTTCGGTGTGGAAGGCCCGGGCGAGGTCGGCCGGATGCGGGATCGCGCGGTAGCCGAGCCACATCGCGTGGTACCGGTGCATCTGCGTGCGGGCGCGCTCGGTCTCGAGCAAGCGCTCGGCGGCGCGGCGCCGCCCCTCGGGTGAGCTCAGAGCGCCCGCGGTGGCGTCGCCGAGGAGCTCGGGGCTCGGCGCGCTGCCCGTGACCAAGAAGGAGAGGCGGCTCGCGACGGCGAGACCGTCGAGCGCGTACACGTCGGCGGTTGCGGTCGGCGTGCCGATCTCGATGCGATAGAGGAATTCCGGATCCAGCAACGCGGAGCGCAGGAAGAGCTCGACGGCCGTGTAAAAGTCGTTCTCGACTCCCGGCACCTCTTCGGTGGCGAACGCCTGGAGCGCGAGGTAACGCTGGATTTCGGCGTCTTCGAGTGGGCGGCGGAACAAGCGCGGTCCGAGCGTTTCGATCGTGTTCCGGAAGCAGGCCGCGTCGCCGGGCCCCGTCGGCGTGCACGGCACGAGGGCCGCGCGGCGCGCCGGATCGGCCATGGCTCGGCGCGCGACGTCTTCGGCGAGCGCGGCGAGGCCCGCGACGTACGCTTGCGACGCCTCTTGCAGCGCCGTGTCGTTGTCGAACGGGGTGTACTCCTCCTCGAGCAGATGCGCGTGCGCCGGGCGCGTGTCGTCGCCGAGCACGTCCTCGAGCACGTTGTCGAGCTCTGCGCGCGACAGACGACGCGCGACGCTCGTGAGCGCGCCGAACGGATCGCCGGGAACGCTCGTCGAGCCGCCCTGGAGGCCCGACGTGCCGGCGCCGGACATTCCCGGGCTCCCTCCTCCGGAGCCCGTCCGTCCCGTGGCGCCGCTGCCCGCGCTCGCCGCGCCGTCGTTGCCCTTGCCGCCGCCGCCCGGAGCGCCCGCGCCGATGCCGCTCCCGCCGTTGCTCGGCGTTGGCGACCCCGCTTCGTCGAACGTTCCCTCCGCGCTGCAGCCGAGCACGATCGTTCCGAGCACGACCCCGGCTGCACGGATTCGACGCGAGCGTGCGCTCTCGTGCATCGACGCTCATCATAGCGACGACGAGCGCGCTCCGGAATATCGATATTTCACCTACACCAGCGCCGTATGCGCGCCGAATCGCACTCGCCGATTCGTAAACACGGATTTCGAGAATCTCGAGTCTCGATTGGAGACATCCTTTCTCGATACCGGATTTCGCTTCGAGCGTCGTGCGCGCGGTCTTTCGGGTCGGCTCGGAATTTTCGAGATTGGGGCCCGCGGTGAGACCGCGAGTGCGGTCGGCGCGGATTCGCGTTTTGCGGAAGCTCAGCGGGCGCGAACGAGCCCCGTGAGCGGAACGACCGGCGCGGCATCGGCGGGCTCGTCGGTCGCCACGGCGGCGTCGGCGAGCGCGGCGCGAAGGCGCGTGTCGAGCAGGTGACTCGGGCGGACGTTGCCGAGGGCAGCGAAGAGGTTGTTGGGGACGTGCGGGTTCTCGCGGGACAACTCGGCGACGAGCTGCTTCATGCGCTTGCGGTGCAGGTGCTCTTGAGAGCCGCAGAGGTCGCACGGCACGATGGGAAAGCGCTTTTGCTCGGCGAACGCGGCGAGGTCCGCCTCGCTCGCGTAGATGAGCGGGCGGACGACGACGTTGCGGCCGTCGTCCGAAACGAGGCGCGGGGGCATGGATTTGATCTGACCCGCGTAGAAGAGGTTCAGGAGCAGGGTCTCGATCGCATCGTCGCGATGATGCCCGAGGGCGATCTTCGTCGCTCCGAGCTCCACGGCGACCGTGTAGAGGATGCCGCGGCGCAGGCGCGAGCAGAGCGAGCAATAGGTCTTGTTCTCGGGAATCTTGGATTTGACGACCGAGTACGTATCTTCCTCGACAATGCGGTACTCGTAGCCCTCGCGTTCGAAGTACTCGGGCAAGAGCCGCTTCGGAAAGCCGGGATGGCCCTGGTCGACGTTGACGGCCACGAGCGAGAACGGAAAGGGCGCGCGGCGCTGGATCTCGCGGAGCAAGTACAGAAGCGCGTGGGAGTCCTTGCCGCCGCTCACCGCGACGAGGACGCGGTCGCCGGGCTCGAGCAGGCGAAAATCGGCGCTCGCGCGCGCGACGGAGTCGATGAGGCGCTTCTCGAGGCGATCCATGGCGGCGCGGAGTATGGCACGCGACGCGATGCGTGGCCGACCCCGCGTCCGGAACCGCGCGAGCAGGCTCGTTGCCGTGTGTGGGCCCCGCCGTCGCGCGCCGGGCGAGCACGGGATGCGCCGGGCCGGTTCGGTGGTAAATCGAGGGCGTGCACTTCGCGCGCATCGCTCAAATCGGGTTTCTCGGGTTCGCGTTCGCGGGGGTGTACGGCTTCGTCGCCGCGGCGAGCGACGGCGAGCAGCGCCGCACGTGTTCCGCGCTGTGCGCGTTGCGCCCCAACTACGCCGCGCAGAACCGCCTCGCGCCGGACTTCGAGCTCCCGGCGCTCGGCGGCGGTACGGTGCGTCTCAGCGACTACCGCGGCAAGACCGTAATTCTGAACTTCTGGACGAAGACCTGCCGACCCTGCCTCGAGGAGATGCCGGCGATCGCGCAGCTCGCCAAGTCGCTGAAGAAGCACTCGAACGTCGCGCTGCTCACGATCTGCACGGACGAGAGCCTGGAGGATGCGCGCGACACGCTCCGCGCGGTGCTCGGCACCGAGCCCCCATTTCCGGTGTTGCTCGATCCCGAGTCGGAGGTGGTTACGGGCAAGTACGGCACGAAGCTGTACCCGGAGACGTGGTTCATCGATCCCCGCGGCGTGATTCGCGCTCGATTCGACGGCCCGCGGGATTGGGCGAGCCCCTTGCCCATCGATCTCGCCAAGTCTTTGACGTCGCCGCTTTCGTGCAGCGTGGAATTCTCGGGCGGCGAAGCCCGCGGCAACGCCGCGGACGTGTGCGCGGAGCTCAGTGCAGCGCGCCTGTAGCCGGCGAGAGGCTCCCACGTGAAGCGCATCGTGTGCCGCTGCGAGGACGTGACGCTCGAAGAGCTCGAGCACGCGGTGGCGCTCGGGCATCGCGACATCGAGTCGCTCAAGCGCTACACGGGGTTCGGCACCGGATTTTGCCAGGGAAAGAGCTGCCTCGTGCGCTGCGCCGAGGAGCTCGTGCGCCTCGGCGGCGACCCAGGAAATGGGATCACACCCCGCCCGCCCTATCATCCGGTTTCGCTCGCGGAGCTCGCCGGCCTCGATCCCGACTGGGGCTGAGCTCCCGCCGACCAGGAACGAGTGCCGCGCTCGTTACGGCGAAGGTTACTCGCCGCGGTACTCGCAGCGCGCGTCGCACGTTTCGTGCACGATGACGCTTTCGAGCTGCGGGAGCGTGGGCTTGAGGCGATCCCAGAGCCAGCGGGCGAGATTTTCGCTGGTCGGATTCTCGAGACCCGGCACTTCGTTCAAGTAGTGGTGGTCGAGCACGTCGTGGATCGGCTGCCACGCGCGATCGATTTCCGCGAAGTCGATGAGCCAACCGGTCTCCGGATCCACGGGACCATACACGGAGAGCTCGATCTTGAAGCTGTGCCCGTGGAGCCGGGCGCACTTGTGGCCGGGCGGAACGCGGGGAAGGCGGTGGGCGGCTTCGAAGCGGAGCTCGCGGAAGAGACGAACGTTCACGGGCGAGAGCTTACCGCGGATTTCGGGCGCGCGCCGCGCCGCGGGCGATGCGGCGTATGGTCCGCGCCGTACGGGCGACGACGTTTCGGATCGCGGCGGGCCGCGCGAGCGCGGGATACAGCGCGAGACACCCCCACGGAAAGATGCCGAGCTCGAGCGAGAGCGCGAGCGAAAGATGGAACACGACGCCGAGCGCGACCCAGATTTCGAGCAGGCGGGCGCGGTTGACGAACGCCCGCACGCGCCCCGTGCGCGTGCGCGTTTCGCGGAAGTAGAAGAGCAGCGGAAGGACGAGGGCGCCGCGCTCCCAGAACACGGTGACGAACGTGGCCATCGCCAAGAGGGGTGAGAGCGCCGCGAGCAACTCGGGAGAGAGCGCGAGGCTCGCGAAGCTCGCATAGTGCGGCTGTTGGAGGACGAGGAACAGGGCCGAGTAGCCGCCGAGCGCGGTCCAGGGAGCGGTCTGCTTGAGGATCCCGGCCCAGAAGTACAGCACCGTGAGCTGCAGCACGAGGAACACGCGGGGCCACGAAGGCACGCGCACGAACGGATGCAGGTGTCCGTGCGCGCGGAACGCGTCGTAGGAGAGGGTCTTGCCCGCGCCGGAGAACGCGAGCACGAGCAGCGCGTTGCGGAGCAGCACGTCGATGCCGCGATCGGCATCCGGGGAAAGCCGCGAAAGCTCGGCGTACGCCACCACGAGCACGAGCGCGCTCGCCCGCGTGCGCGCACCGAGCGTCACGGCGAGCGCGGCCATGCACGCGATCACGTAGATCAGCCAAGCATGGCTCGCCGAGGCCCCGAGCCACGCATACGTGAGACTGATCGGGCGCGCATGGCGGGAAGGCCCGATGCCGCCGTCCTCGATGGGCGCCCAGAGCGCTTCGACGAGGCCGAGCCGACCGACCTCGGCGAGATCGGAAAGCACCACGGCACCGACGAGAATGCGGAGCACGGCGAGCGCATCGGCGGGCTCGTGGCGATCCCAAAAGCGAATCCAGCGTTCGACGAGGCTCACGGCACGAGCTCCGCTCGGGTTCGGACCTCGACGTGCTCGAATCCGAGGCTTCGCGTGGGCTCACCGGGCTCGCCGATCTCGAGCCGCTCCATGCTCACGCGGATGGCGTCGTATTCGATATTTTCGGCGAGGATGCGGCGCGAGACCCAATCGACGAAGCCGCGGTACTGGGCGCGGGCGCCGCGCTGGTTCGGGTTGAAGATGCCGCGCAGCCGCCGGTAGCGGAGCCACGGCGCGAGCCCGAGCCGATCCTCGGCTCCGGCGCGATAGAGGAGCTCCCAGCCACCGTCCCGATTGCGACCCTGGATGTGCAGGCGAAAGCACTGGCGGCTGCCGAGCAGGAACAAACCCCATTGCTGGCGGGTGTCGGTGTACCGAAAGAACGGCGCGACGGGTTCGAGGAGCTGCGAGCGCAGGGCGATCAAATCCTCGGACGCGTCGATCAAAGTCTGCTCGAGCCTCGGGCGTTCGATCGAAATCCCGATTGCGGCGAGCGCCGCTCGGAGCCAGCCGACGAGGCGCTGGTTTTCCGCGCGCGCGAACCGCTCCGGCGCAATCGGTTGAGCGGGCGTGGCGGCGACGCACTGGACCGCGAGGACGAAGGTGAGCAGTGCTGCTCGCAGCGCGGGCCAGGGGCGCGGCGCGGGACGCGCGACACCGGAGGGCGCGTGGGTCACGCCCGTCGAATACTCGGGACGGCTAGCCGCAGCAAACATGCCGCGCCGCGCGGCGCCGGAGACGGAGGTTCCGAAACGTCAGGGCGCTTTCGGCTCGAGCTCCGCGAGCTCTTCGGCGGAGAAGCGGATCGCGAGCGCCTCGCTGCACGTTGCGAACTCGGGCGCGCTCTTCGGCCCGATGACGGCGTACAGGTCGAGCTCGAAGTGGAACACGTAGGCGAGCGCGGCCTGGGCGACCGTCACGCCGCGACGCTGCGCCAGGCGAGCGAGCCGCTCGAGGCGCTCGAAGTTTTCTTCCGAGCCGTAGAAGTCGAGCACCGTGCGCTCCCAAGAATCCTCGGGCGGGGTCTGTGCGTTGCGGGCATAGCGGCCGCCGAAGAAGCCACTCGCGAGCGGCGACCAGGCGAGCACGGGTAGACGCGTTTCGCGATACCAGGCGATCGCTTCGGGCGTGTGCGTCGGATGAATGCTGACGCAGCCGGGCCAGAGCGTGACCGGGTGGGCGAGCGAAAAGCCCGGGCTGCTCGCCACGAAGGGCACGAGGCCCCGAGCGTGCGCGTATTCGTTCGCTTGCGCCAGGCGCTCGTGCGTCCAGTTCGACGCCCCGAAGGCGCGGATTCTGCCTTTGGCGCGTTCTTCGTTCAGCGCTTCGAGGATGATGCCGGGATGGAGCTTCGGGTCGTCTCGGTGCAACAGATACAAGTCGATGGCGTCGATCCGGAGCCGCTCGAGCGACGCCGTGAGGTCGGCGCGCAGGTCTTCCGGAGTGACACGCTCGACGCCGCTGCCGAACACCGGGTGACACCCTTTGCCGATGACGACGACCCGGTCGCGGACGCCGCGGCGCTCGAGCCAGTCACCGAGCACGCTCTCCGAGGCGCCTCGCGCGTAGACGGCGGCGGTGTCGAACGCGGTGCACCCCGCTTCGAGCACGCCGTCGAGGAAGGCGAACGCCGCGTCCGGGTCCATTTGACCGAGCCGCAGCGTGCCCTGAATCAAGCGCGAGACGGGGACGTCGATGCCGGGAATCCGCCCGTAGTCCATCCGGATGACGCTCAATTAGCACCAAGACCCGCGCTGCGTGGAGTTTCGCGCGAAAGGACGCGCAGACCGGCGGCCGGCGCGCCGAAACCGCGGGGGACCCTTGCCAGCGCACCGCGGACAAACCATGTCTTGGGCCATGACGTTGGCGGTCGTGACTGGAGCGAATCGTGGAATCGGGCTCGCCTTGGCGGAGCTCTTGAAGGAACGCGGCACCACGGTCGTCGCGTGTTGCCGGAAGGCCTCGCCCGAGCTCGGCAAGCTCGGCGTCGAGGTGGTGGAGGGGGTCGAGGTGACGGAAGACGCCGGCATCGCCCGCATCGTGGAGGCGGTGGGCAATCGGCGCATCGACCTCTTGATCAACAACGCGGGCATCCTGATTTACGGCGACACGCTCGACGAGCTCGACGTCGAGGGCATTCGCCGGCAGTTCGAGGTGAACGCGCTCGCGCCATTGCGCATCACCGCGGCGCTGCGCAACCGCCTCGGGCAGGGCTCCAAGGTGGCCCTCATCACCAGCCGGATGGGTTCCATCGACGACAACACGTCGGGGGGCGTGTACGGCTACCGCATGAGCAAGGCGGCGCTGAACATGGCCGGCAAGTCGCTCGCGGTGGATCTCAAGGGTGCGGGCGTCGCGGTGGCCATCCTGCACCCCGGGATGGTCAAGACCGACATGATCCGCGGCCAGGGTCAGGTCGAGCCGCGCGATGCCGCGCGCGGTCTGCTCGCCCGGATCGACGAGCTGACGCTCGAAACCACGGGCGGCTTCTGGCACGCGAACGGCGAGCGCCTCCCCTGGTGACGTTCGCGCGTTCTCTGGCTCACTCGAACTCGAGGCGCCAGCGCACGTCGGTGCCGAGGTTACCGAGCGACGAGCTCGAGATGTCGTTGACGTTGTCGTAGGAGCCTTCGACGCTCACGCGGGGCGAGAGCTGCCATTCGATGTTGGAGCGGATTTCGCGCGACTCGGCGAGGCCCGTCGTCACGTTGCCGCGCACGCGCTCGGTGAGGCGTTTGCCGATGGTGATGGTGGGCTCCGTGCGCCCCGTCCGCGACGAATAGGTGGAGCCGAAGCGGAACTCGTCGATCAACGGCACCACGTCTTTCACGGCGCGGTCCGCGCCGGTGAGCGTGCCGAGCGCCTCGAGCGCGACGCTCTCGCCGACGCTCGCGCTCTGCGCCTGATCGAGCTCCGCGCGGGTCAGGCCCACGGTGAGCAGGAGGAAGATGTCGTCTTGGGGGAGGGCGGGATCGCTCGTCAGATCGACGCGCAGGTCGTCGGGGTGGCCGTGGGCGTGCAGACGAATCGTCCAGCGGCCGCCCGTCGCGGCGTGCGCGCTGCTCGCGGACTGCGCGGCCGCCGACGGCGAGCTCGTCCCGGAGACGTCGGAGTAGCGCCGGTACTCCGTGACCGCCGTGACGTCGACCTCGGGAGCGATGCGGGTCGGGTCGTCGAAGCGCACCGTGCCCTCGGTGACCTCGAACTCGCTGCGACGGAGCACGATGCGCCCCCCGGGGCGGAGCCGCACCACGCCGCGCAACCCATAGCGCGCGTTGGTGCCCGAGAGCAGCAGGCCTTCGTCGGCGAGCAGGAGCTCCGCCTCGATGAGCTCGTTCGCGATCTTGAGCGGGCGCTCGGAGCGGATCGCCAAATCGAGCTCGACCGCGTCTTCGCTCGGGTCGTACACCTCGAACTCGGTGCGCTTGCCCCGTTGCACGAGCGACTGCAGGTCGGCGGTGATCGTGACGGGCCTTCGGTACTCGAACGAGCGCAAGAGGACGTTTCCCGTCACGCGCGGCAAGGCTCGGCGTCCGCCGTTGCTTTCGGGGCGGTAGGCGGCGAGCAGCTCGGCGTCGGCGACGGCGCGCACGCCCGGACCCGCAGGCAAGGAGAGCCGTTGGACCGTGACGCGCACGCGCGCATCGTCGACCGAGAAACCGCGCAGGCGCGCTCCGCCGCGCAGTGCGACCGTGCCGTCGCCGAGGCGCGCCGAACCTTTGACGAGCGTCACGTCCCGGCCATCGACGCGGAGCGCGAGCGCGATGTCGCTGATCGGCAGATCGAGGCCGCGTAGGGCGAGCTCGCCGCGCTCCACCGCGAAGCCGCCCGAATAACGGGGTGAGTCGAGGGGCCCACTGACGTCGAGGTTGCCGCTGAGCGTGCCGTTGGCGCGCTCGAGCCGCGGCACGAGCCCTGCGAACGTCGCGAGCGGCGTTCGCCGCAAACGGAGCCCCGCGTTGAGGGCGGGGGAGGCGCCGAGGTCGGTCACGCGGCCCGCGACGTCCAACGTGAGCGCCTGGCCATGCGGGAGGCCGACCCGCAGGGCGGCGGTCGCGACCGAAACGCTGCGATTGCCGAACGCGATCGGCGCCGTCCCGGGCAAGAGCTCCACGGTGTACCCCGATCGCTCGAGCCGGAGGCCCGTGAGCGTGAGCGTGCCCCGCGCGGCCAGAGGATTGGTTGGGGCGAACGCTTGCAAGTCGACGCTCCCCGACACGCGCCCGCGCGGCGGTGCCGCGCCGGACGGATCGGGACGGAGCGCGAACAGCGGCTCGAGATCGAGGTTCCTGAGGTGGATCGTGCCGCTCGCGGTCTTCTTCCGTTGCCGCGTCACACGCAGATCCTCGAGCGCGACCTGCCCGCCGAACATCGTCCCGTTCACGCGGAAGATGCCGTCGATGGGGTCGCGATCGTACTCGGCGCGATCGAACGGCAGCGCCACGGGCTGCCCGCACGGCGTCAGCTTGCCGCTCGGGCTTCCGCGTCGAATCGGCTCGAGCCGAACGCCGAGCTCCGAGCTCGGCAACACCACGCTGCCGATGCGTAGCGGCGTGATCGTCGCCATCACCTCGGCCTCGAGCGCATCGAGCGTGCCCGACGCGGTCGCCGCCGCGCTCGCCGTGCCCTGGGCCGCGCGGAGCATCGTCGGCAGCGAATCGAGCTTGCCGATCGGCACGGACGCGGCGACGACCTCGGCCGAAACCCGCGCTCCGGGCTCGACGCCGATGCGCCCGATGAGCGGGCCGCCCCCCTCCTTCGGCACCATGCCCGGAACCGGAGGGGAAAAGCCCCATAAGCCCCCTCCAAAATCCCCCCAAAGGAG
>QGUH01000035.1 GCA_003242355.1 Pseudomonadota bacterium | reverse complement strand
CGTCCCGCCATTGGGTCACCTTCTTCAGAACCGGGTCCGAGAGAAAGGTGCGGCGCTCACCGGTGCTCGGGTTGTCGGGTTGAACGATGATGCGGAACGTGGGGCCCGCACCGTCCGCGAGCGCGTTCGTGCCGATCAGGCAAGGCCCCGTTCCGAACAGCGCGAGCGCCATCCGCCGCCCGAAAACGAGCGGTCCCCTCGATTGGCACGCCGACGCCGTTCCGATGGCAGGATTCGGCGCGGTCGGGGCCGGGGGAGCCTGCCCTCCGTCGGTGCTCTCCGCATCGCGCACCAGCGGCGCGTGCGTTGGGGCCTGCCCTCCGTTGGCGCTCTCCGCGCGCCTCTCCGCACGGCCCGTATGCAGCGGGCGAGGCAGATCGAGGAGGGGACGACGAACGGGCATGGGCCGGGGATGGAGACTTGGGTCAGAAATGCGCCGTGGTTTTCGCGAGGAAGGCACCCCAGACGCGCGTCAGGTTCCGAAGGTCGTCTTCGCGCGCGAGGCCGTTCAGCCGGAAATCGAGCGTGGCCGTTCCCGTCATGTGGTGTGCTTCGAGCTTGAACAGCCAGTTGGCGGTGAGGTCGTAGCGAACGAACACGGCGACATCGTGCAGGGTCGCGTCCGTCCGGCCCTTGCGCTCGACGTTCGGGTGCGAGAACGAATAGTAAGCGCCGGGCGTGAACCACGGCGCGACTCGGTAAGACCCCATCACGTAGTAGTAACGGGCTCGAACCGGTTCTGGAACGAGGGTCGCGAAGTCCGTTCCCGGTGACTCGAGGCCCGTTCGCGCCTGCGAGTATTCCGCCGCGAGCAAGACGTCGTTGGCCGAATACTCGATCGATGCGGTCCAGGCGGAAATGGGGTACCGGACCCGCAATGGCGACGTGAAATTCGGCGGCACGACCCCTGCCGCCTTCAGGGTCTCGATTTCGGCGGGGCTGAGCGTGGCGGTCTGGTCCACGCGCAGGCGGGCTGCCGTGAAGGCGAGCAGCAAGCCGTCGAGGGGTGTGAACCACTGGACCCGCGCTCCCATGGTGTACGGGACGGAGTGCTCGAGCTCCGGCTGGGGCCACGGCGGCTCGTAGGAGATGGTGCCGAGAAAGGCGTTGTAGTCGATTGCACCGAGCGGGCCGATGCGGATGTGCCCGTAGGCATCCACTCCCGTTTGCGCGAGCAGGATCTCGCGGTCTTGCAAGGGGTAGAGCGCTTGGGGCAAGAGGATCGGCGCGCGTGCGGCGTCGATGTCTCTCGTCTCGTTGTAGAGCCCCGACGGCACTTTGGTGCGGCCCGCACGAAGACCGAGCCAGTCGAAGAACCGATAGTCGAGGTAAAACCAATCGATGGTCGGCCGATAGTTGCCGAACGGGCCGCGGTCCTGCGCGAAGAGCTGGATGCCTACACGAAGCTTGTCGCTGGGAAGCACCGTGAAGTTCAGCCCCACCTCGGCGAACTCGAAGCTGCCTCCCTTCGAGCGCACGAGAAACTGGTTGTCCGTCGTGTAGACGAAGCCTTGGCTCGCGAAGCCGTGGAGCTCGACGCTCGGCTCGGCGAACGGGCTCTGGGCTCGCGCCGCGCACGGCGTGACGAGCGACAGGAGCAGCAACGAACGCGCGAAGCGCTTGCCGAGACGTCGGCGTCTCCGTCCGGGGGCCCCTTCGCGACTCCGTTCCAAGCTGGCTCTTTGAAGCAAGTCCCCCCGCAGCCGTCAAGTTTCGCATTCCGAAACGTGACGACGGAACACAAGGCCCGCTCGAATCACACCTCTCTACCGGGGCGTCCCTCGCATGGAGCTCTACTCGGTCGTCCCTCGGACGGGACCCGTTCGCCGGCGATTTCGGCGCCGCAAGGATCCCGAGCCCAGGCAGCGCGTCTCGACGTGCCTCGACGCCGACCGTGCCTCGTCGGTCGCGCCCGTCAGAAGCCAATCAGCGAGACGGCTCGGCGCTCCAGTCTCGTCGCGCCGGCTCGATTCGTTGCCACGGTCGGTACCGAAACGGCTTTGCAGCGTCGACAGGACGCGTCCTCCGAACGTTCCGCTCGGGGGTCCGTTTCGTCGTCCGAACGGGTCGTGGGTCAGAACGTCGCGCTTCCGGCTGAACACCCGGACTGCTGAGAATCCGTACTGGTACCCCAAGATGTTGGTTGACATGTCGTAGGTGACCACAATAGATTGAGCTCCGTGCTGGTGCCGCTGAGCGAATGCGCAGCGGCTGAAAAGGGAACCCGGTGAGAATCCGGGGCTGCCCCGCAGCGGTCAACGAGAACGAACCCCACACCGTGCACTGGTCCTCGGGACTGGGAAGCAGTGGGCAGTAGGAAGCCGGCGAACGCCGGAGCGCTCGTGAGCCCGAAGACCTGCCAGCGCTCGGCGTCGACGGACATCCGGCGCCGATTCGACCTCACGCCTCGCGGGAGGCGGTCGGTCCGTGGGCTCCACGACGTGGGGCCCGGCGCGTGCGCGTTCAGTGGGCTGGCTTCTTCTCGTGGGGAGTCGAACCGAGCGGATCGAGGCCGCTCGCAGCGAGGAGAGGAGCCCATGCTGAGCACGACGACGAACCCAACGAACAACGGCGCGGCGCCGTTGCGGACGAACCCTCCCGTGCCCGTCGACGAGACGGGGGACGAAACCTATCCGCAGACCACGATGCGCGTGCGGAAGCGCAACGGGTCGACCGAACCGGTCGACCTGGACAAGATCGTCCGCGCGGTCTCTCGCTGTTGCACGGGCTTGCCCAACGTCGATGCGCTGCGCGTCGCCACGAAGACGATCAGCGGCCTGTACGACGGAGCGACCACGCGCGAGCTCGACCAGCTTTCGATTCAGACCGCCGCTGCGCTGATCGTCGAAGAGCCCGAGTACGCGAAGCTCGCCGGACGGTTGCTCGCGACGACCATCGAGAAGGAGGTCCGCAATCAGGAGATCCACGCGTTCTCGCAGTCCGTCGCCACGGGCCATCGCCTCGGCCTCGTCAACGACCGGCTCTCCGCGTTCGTCGCGAGCAATGCACGCAAGCTGAACGACTCGATCCGACCGGAGCGGGATCGCGAGCTCGAGTACTTCGGGATGCGCACGCTCTACGACCGGTACCTGCTCCGGCACCCCGAGACGCGCCAGGCCATCGAAACGCCACAACAGTTCTTCATGCGGGTCGCCTGCGCGCTCTCGGAGACGGTGACGGATGCGCTCGAGCTCTATCACCTCTTGTCCCGGCTCGAGTACCTGCCGAGCTCGCCCACGCTCTTCAACGCCGGTACGCGGCACGAACAGCTCTCGAGCTGCTTCTTGCTCGATTCCCCGGAAGATCACCTGGAGACGATCTATCGCCGGTACACGGACATCGCGCTGCTCTCGAAGTTTTCGGGCGGCATCGGCATCGCGTACACCCGCGTGCGGTCCCGCGGCTCGCTCATCGAGAGCACGAACGGCCATTCGAACGGCATCGTGCCGTGGCTGAAGACGCTCGACGCGTCCGTCGCGGCGGTGAACCAGGGAGGGAAGCGCAAGGGGGCGTGCGCCGTGTACCTCGAGCCCTGGCACGCCGACGTCGAAGAGTTCCTGGAGCTGCGCGACAACACGGGCGACCTGGCGAGCCGCACTCACAATCTGAACCTCGCCAACTGGATCCCGGATCTGTTCATGCGCCGCGTGGAGACGGACGGGACGTGGAGCTTGTTCGACCCGAAACGCGTTCCCGACCTCCCCGATCTCTACGGTGAGGCGTTCGAGCGGCGGTACGAGGAGGCGGAACGGGCGGGCCTCGCGGAAAAGACCGTCCGGGCCCGCGAGCTCTACGCGCGGATGATGCGCACGCTCGCCCAGACGGGCAACGGCTGGATGACCTTCAAGGACAAGGCGAACCGCGCCTGCAACCAGACGGCGCTTCCTGGGCGCGTCGTGCACCTGTCGAACCTGTGCACCGAAATTCTCGAGGTGACGTCGGCCGAAGAAACCGCCGTCTGCAACCTCGGCTCGATCAACCTGGCCCGGCACACCACGGTCGGCGCGGACGGCACCGTGACGTTCGATTTCGCCAAGCTCGCCCGGACGGTGCGCACGGCCGTGCGCCAGCTCGACCGCGTGATCGACCTGAACCTTTATCCCATCCCCTCCACCCGCGCCTCGAACCTGAGGTGGCGCCCCGTGGGGCTCGGGTTGATGGGACTTCAAGACGTGTTTTTCCAGATGCGGCTGCCCTTCGACGGCCCGGAAGCACGAGCGCTGTCGCGACGGATTTCGGAAGAGATCTACTTCCACGCGCTCTCGACCTCGGTCGACCTCGCCGTGGAGAAGGGGCCTCATCCGGCATTTGCGGAGACGCGGACGGCGCGCGGAGAGCTGCAGTTCGACGCGTGGGGCGTCGTGCCCGACGACGGGGAGCGCTGGGCCGAGCTGCGCGCCCGCATCGTGCAGCATGGGCTCCGCAACTCGCTGCTCTGTGCGATCGCGCCGACCGCCACCATCGCCTCCATCGCGGGGTGTTACGAGTGCATCGAGCCGCAGGCCTCGAACCTGTTCAAGCGCGAGACGCTCTCCGGCGACTTCCTCCAGGTGAACCGCTATCTCGTGGCCGAGCTCAAAGCGCTCGGGCTGTGGAACGAGACCACGCGCGCGCGGCTCAAGCTCGCCGAAGGCTCGGTGCAGGGGCTCGAGGAGCTGCCCGAGTCGCTCCGCGCAATCTATCGCACGGCCTGGGAGATCCCCATGCGCTCGTTGATCGACATGGCGGCCGATCGCGGCCCGTTCGTCGACCAGAGCCAATCGCTGAATCTGTTCGTCGAAAACCCGAACATCGGACAGCTGTCGTCGATGTACTTCTACGCGTGGAAGAAGGGGTTGAAGACGACTTACTACTTGAGATCGCGTCCCGCGACGCGCATCGCCAAGGCGACCGTCGAGACGCCGACCGAGCCCGAGCGCGCCGAGGGCGATCCGCGCGCGGAGCCGGGATGGACGCCCCCGCCGCCCTCCGTGGCCGACGCGGGCCCGAGCGACGTCGCTCGCGTCGCCTGCTCGCTCGAGAACCCCGAAATGTGCGAGGCCTGCCAATGAGCGCCGTGATCCGTCCCGCCCGCCTGCTCGACCCCGGGCTGTGCCTGACGTTGCGGCCCATGGCGTATCCCGCGTTCTTCGAGATGTACCGGGCCGCGATCAAGAACACCTGGACCGTCGAGGAAGTCGATTTTTCGACGGACCTCGCCGACCTCGCCAGCAAGATGACGCCGGCGGAGCGGCACTTGATCCAGCGCCTGGTCGCCTTCTTCGCGACGGGAGATTCGATCGTCGCGAACAACCTGGTGCTGAACCTCTACCGGCACGTCAACGCGCCCGAAGCGCGCATGTACCTGTCGCGGCAGCTCTTCGAGGAGGCGCTGCACGTGCAATTCTACCTCACGCTGCTCGACACGTACGTGCCCGATCCGGAAGAGCGCCACCGCGCCTTCGCCGCCGTCGAGAACATCCCGTCGATTCGGCAAAAGGCGGAGTTTTGCATGCGCTGGCTCGATTCGATCCAGCGCCTCACGCGGCTCGACACCCGCCGCGATCGCCGGCAGTTCCTCGAGAACCTCGTCTGCTTCGCGGCCTGCGTCGAGGGGCTCTTTTTCTTCGCTGCGTTCGCGTACGTCTACTTCTTGCGATCGCGCGGGCTGCTGCACGGCCTCGCCGCCGGAACGAGCTGGGTGTTCCGCGACGAGAGCGCGCACATGGCCTTCGCGTTCGAAGTCGTGAACACGGTGCGCCGCGAGGAGCCGGAGCTCTTCGACGCCGAGCTCGCGGCGGCGGTGGTCCGCATGCTCGAAGAGGCCATCGATTGCGAAACTCGGTTCGCCGAGGATTTGCTCGCCGGGGGCGTCGCGGGCCTGTCCGTGCGCGACGTTCGCCGGTACCTCGAGTACTGCGCCGACCAGCGCCTCGCCATGCTCCGCCTGCCCAAGCGCTACGGCGCCAAGAACCCGTTTTCGTTCATGGACCTCCAAGACGTCCAGGAGGTCACCAACTTCTTCGAGCGTCGCGTGTCCGCTTATCAAGTCGGCGTGACCGGCGAGGTGGTGCTCGACGCGGCGTTCTGAAGATCCCGGGGCCCGGACGTGCTGCAAGGGAGGCCTGCGCTGCTCGTCGCGGACGCCGAGCTCGGATCACGCCGTGCGCTCGGATGTGCTGCACGGAGGCGGCCCTTGCGGTCCTGCTCGTTGGGACCGCAGGGGTGCGCCTGCGTCAACTCGTCGGTGAGCGCGCACGTGCCCGTTGCGAAAGTGAGCGTGTCCACGCACCGTGCCCGTGCCGAGCGGGTCACCCGCTCCTGACCGGTGCCCAGCCCCCGAATGGGGCGGGTCACCCGCCCGGTTTCGGCGCCTCGCGGCCCAGAAGAGCGGGTCACCCGCTCTTTTCGAGGTGTTCGAGCCCCGCGCCGGGCGGGTCACCCGCTCGAACCAGCGGGTGACCCGCTTCACGGAGCGGGTCACCCGCTCGCACGGAAGCCAGGTGACGGCCTTTTGGGCGGGTCACCCGCTCCTCGGGGGAGCACGGGCGTTCAACGGGGCGGGTGACCCGCTCCGTCCGGGCGAGAATCGCGTGGCAAAAGCGGGTGACCCGCTTCACGGAGCGGGTCACCCGCTCCTCTCACAGACCCTCCCTGGAGCGATGCGGGCTCGCGAGCGGTAACACCTTTCTCGGAAATCGTGCTACACATCCGCCGCCCGCGCGTCGGGCGACGGATCGATGTACGGACGTTCCACGGCTCTCGCGATTTCGGTGGCGCTCCTTTCGGCGTGTGGGCGGCCGGAGGAGGCGCCGCGGGTCGAGCTGCCGGTCGTCGTGGACGCGAGCGGCGTGACGACCGTGACGACCGATCTCGGGTACACCGTGGAGCTCGTCGAGGCGCGCATGGTGATTCGCGACCTCGTGTTCTCGGTCGCGGGTGAAGTGCACGCGACGGGGCTTTGGAGCACGATTGCCGATTTTCTGCTCCCGACGGCGGTTGCCCATCCCGGGCACTTTCAGGGCGGGGAAGTGACGGGGGAGCTTCGGGGGCGGTTCCTCCTCGACTTCGTTCCGGGAAACGGCGACGTCGAGCTCGGCACGGCGACGCTGCTCGTGGGCGCCTACGAGAGCGTCAACTTCGTCTTCGAGCGCGCAGAAGACGGCGATGGGCTCGACGCCGACGACCCGCTGCTCGGGCACACGGCCCTGCTCCGCGGCCACGCGAGCAAGGATGAAAACTCGATAGCGTTCACCGCGGTCATCGATTCCCCCGAAGGGCGCGAGCTCACCGGCGCGCCGTTCTCCCTCGAGGTCACGGAGGCGAGTCGGCAACGGCTCGGGATCCGCTTTTTGACCGAGGATCCGTTCGAGGGCGACACGGTGTTCGATGGCATCGATTTCGGCGCGCTCGACGCAGACGGTGACGGCGAGCTCACCCTCGACCCCGCGCCCACCGAGCCCTCACTCCGCGACGCCATGAACCGTTTCCGCCGCACGTTCCAGACCCACGACCACTTCGACGTGAGAGTTTTCGAGTAACCGAGAAAGGACTGTCGATGCGCGTTCCGTTTCGCTTCGTGATGCCGGCGCTGCTTGCGCTTGCGGCTTGTGGCAGCGACGGGAAGGGCACCGTGCGCGTGACTGCTTACGGCGAGTCGTTCATCGAGGAGGGGATCCCTGCCGAAGAGGTCGTCGACGGCTGGGCGGTGACGTTCAGCCGCTTCGAGGTCGCCGTGCGCGACGTCGTGGTGGCGGGCGCCCGCGTCTCGGTTCCCGACGCGATCGAGCTCACGACGCCGTCTTCCGGAGAAGGCCACGAGCTCGGGACCGTGCTCGTTCCCGCAGGCGAGTACCGCGAGGCGGGGTTCACGGTGGCGCGGGTCGAGGTCGAGGGCATGGCGGAAAAGGGAGACGAGGCGAAAGCGTTCTCCTGGGTCCTCGACGCGCCGACCCACTACGCCGAGTGCGACACCACGACGGTCGTCCCGGACGGCGGCACCGCGACGTTCCAGATCACGGTGCACGCCGATCACCTCTTTTACGACAGCCTGGTCGCCGAGGAGCCCGAGCTTCGCTTCCAGACGCTCGCGGACGCCGATACGGACGAGGACGGAGAGATCACGGAAGCCGAGCTCGCCGTCACGGACATCGGCGCGTACGATCCGGGCAGCGAAGGTGGCATCGACACGCTCTGGGAGTGGCTCGTGGCGCAGTCGCGAACGCTCGGTCACGTCGACGGGGAAGGACACTGCCGCACGAGCGCCGAAGATTGAACGGGCGTCGGGGTTTGCTCCTGGGCCTCGGCGCCGTCCTCCTCGGAAAACCGGCGGTTGCGGCAGGGCAGTCGGAGATCCCGGCGACGGCCGAGTCCGCTCGCGGCGAGGAGTCCCGCACCCGGATCGAGGCGAGCACCTCACCGAGCGAGCGTGAGCTCGTCAGGACGTCGGCAGTCGGGGCAGAGCAGTCGAGTGACCGGTTTTCGGCCGGGGCCGTTCTCGACGGGGAGCTCCGCAGTCGCGACCGTGTGCGCACCCAGGCGGGCGAGCACGAGGGCAGGGCCGACGAGCAGATGCAGGTCGTGCCCACCATCACGGTGACCGGGCGCGCGCCCCGTCCGCTGACGGCTTCCACGACGCGCGTCACGGCGCGCGAGATCGAGGCGGTTCCGAAGCGCAACGCGGAGGACGTGCTGCGCCTCGTTCCGGGCCTCACGGTGGTGCAGCACGGCAGCGAAGGGAAGGGGCACCAATTCTTCCTGCGCGGGTTCGACGCGCTTCACGGGACCGACCTCGAGCTGACCGTCGAAGGCATCCCCGTCAACGAGTGGTCGAACGTTCACGGGCAGGGATACATCGATCTCGGCTTCGTCGTGCCCGAGGCGATCGAGTCGGTGGACGTGACGAAAGGGCCGTTCACGCTCGAGCAAGGCGCGTTCGCCATGGCCGGCTCGGCGAATTACCGCCTCGGCATTTCGGAGGAGGATCGCGGCGTCCGCGTCGCCTACCTCGTGGGCACGACGAATCGCCATCGCGGGCTCGTCACGCTCAGCCCGCGCGAGAGCGACGGGAAGGACTTCTTTGCCCTCGAAGCGCTCCACGACGACGGATTCGGACGGAACCGCGACGTCGATCGGGGCGCCGCGCTCGGTCGCGTTCGCCTCGTGGACTCGCCGCGCTACGGAACGCTCGCCCTGCTCGGCGCCGCGTCGCTCGCCGCGTTCTCACTGCCCGGCGCCGTTCGGGAGGAAGACGTCGCAAACGGGCGCCTGGGTTTCTACGATGCCTACGACGCCGCCGGTCGCGGGCGTTCGGGGCGGGCCCTCGCGGCGCTTTCCCACGAGCTGCGCGAGACCGTGCACGAGCTGAAAACGACGCTTTACGTCGGCTACCGACGCCTCGATCTGCTCGAGAACTTCACGGGGTTCTTGCTCGACCCGATCCACGGCGATCGACGGCGCCAGCGCGAGAGCACGTGGAGCCTGGGCGCGACCATCGCCCACGCGGTGCGCCTCGGCGAGCGGATGGTGCTCGAAACGGGAGCGGGCGTGCGGGGCGACGTTCTCGATCAATCGAGCGCGCACGTCGGTCTCGACGAAGCGCTGCTCGCGAGCCATCGCAGCCTCGACGGCGTTCAAACGCTCTCCCACGCGCGGCTCGGGTTGGAGTGGCGCCCTATCGACTCGCTGCGCCTCGCGGCCGGCGCGCGCGCCGATGTTGCCCACGTCGCGGTTCGCGATCGCGTGAGCGGCGGGCGGAGCGCCGGGACGCTCGCCGCCGTTTCGCCCCGCGCGACGGCCGAGTGGCAGGCAGCGCCGGGGTTGCGTTGCTTTGCAGCCTACGGTCGCGGCTTTCGCCCGCCGGAGGCGCGCGCGTTCACGGCGCACGCGCCGGAGCGAACGGGGTTCTCCGAGAACGGCGCTGACGGCGGTGTCGCCGCCATGACGACGGCCGACGCGCTCGAGCTCGGCGCGCGGTACACCCCCCACCGCGCCTTCGGCGCACAGCTCTCCGGGTTCGCAATGGCGATCGAGCGCGAGTCGGTGTTCGACCACGTCTCGGGCATCAATCTCGAGCTCGGGGGCACGCGGCGTTTGGGGGGCGAGATCGTCCTTCGCTCGAGACCCCTGGATTGGTTGCTGCTCGTCGGCGACGCGACCCTCGTTCACGCGCGCTTCGTGCGCTCGGGCAATCCCGTGCCGCTCGCGCCTTGGCTCACCGGCTCCGTGCGCGCGCTCGTGACGCACGAGAGCGGGCTGTTCTCGGGCTTGCGCTTGATGGGGCTCGCGCCGCGCACGCTCCCGCACGGGGCGCGCGGCGCGCCCCTGTCGGTGCTCGACGTGACGTTGGGATACCGGCTCGGGTCGCTCCGGCTAGACGTGGAGATCGAAAATCTTCTCGATCAGCGGATTCGCGAGGGCGAGTACCACTACGCGAGCCATTTTCGGCCCGGCGAGCTACCGAGCCAGATTCCCACGGTGCACATCGTTGCCGGGCCACCGAGGAACGCGCGGCTCGGCCTTTCCGCCGTGTTCTGACGCGTGTTGCGGCGCTACACTCCCGCGGAGCCCATGCGCCTGACGGTCTTCCTCCTCCTCTTCGTGGCCCTCGTGTCGTGCAGCAAGCGGAAAACCGAGTCTTCGGCGCAACCCTCGGCGAGCGCGTCGGCGGCTGTCGTGTCGAGCGTTTCCGCCCGACCGCCGGCCGCGGTCATCGACGAGGGCGAGGCGATGCGCACGGCCGAGCAGGGGCTCCGCTCCATGCTTCAGGCGTGCTCGAAGCAGCGCGTGCGCGCGCCGGTCGTCGAATGCACCGACCTGATGTACTCGGCGCACTCCATGTCGGCAGCGATGCGATCGCAGCTCGCGGGCGCGCCGAGAACGTCGAAAGCCTGGCCCGATCTCGACGCGGCGCTCACCGCCATCGACGTGTGCTGCGGCTGCGACCCGAAGGGCGCCGAAGCTTGCTCCAAGGTCGAGGCGTCCCTCGCCGCCCTCGGCAAAGCACTGGCCAGCAAATGACGAGTGGGCGTGTCCCGCGCTAGACGCGAGCCCCACGTTCCGTCGTTCACGAGTGGCGCCCGCGCGTGCGCGGACTCAGCGGGCGCACGTCTTCTACGCACGCGGGGCGCGCTGGGTACAGCGGGTTCCGGCGGGCCGTGCGCTACCGCGACGCCGTTCGCACCCGCCGGACCGGTTGGGCTCAAACGCTTGCCTGGAAG
>QGUH01000829.1 GCA_003242355.1 Pseudomonadota bacterium | reverse complement strand
GAGCGGCTCGGGTCCCCGATGTTCTCGAGCGGGCCGCGGAAGCCGGGCTCATCGAGGACGTCCGCACGCACCGGTCCCGCCGTCTGATCGACGATGATGCGTGCTGGCGGTTCGAGAACGCGCAGGGCATCGAAGAAGTAGTCTCCCGCCGTGAGCGTGATCGACGAGCGGGACTTGACGCTCACCACGCCGAAACGGCCTGGCGCGAGCGTTTGATGTTGATCGGGCTCCAGGTTGACGTTCCCGGCGCCGGAGTCCGGAATGGTGACGGCCCACTCCGAACGCATCGGAGGATCGAACTCGAAATCCTCTACGACGAGCCCTTCGATCGCGGCTCCACCCTGGAGCGTCACCGTGGAGTCCGTGAACACGGACCCCTGGACGCGGGTTCTATCGAGCAGGGTGACCGGACCGCGACTGTAGAGGTGGCCGACGGAGACGTCGGTGTTGAGCGCCGCGCCGGGCGTTCCCATGGCGACGATCGACGTCAGCGAGCCGCTCTCGCCGGTCACCGTCGTGCGATCGCCGAGCGCGAGTCCGTTGGTCGCCGCCAGCGCGACCTGTTCCGGTCCGAGCAGCGGGGGCAGCTCGAGGGCCAGAGCTTGCTCGAGCGCGTATTGGGCGGAGCCCGACGACTCCTTCGGCGACGGCGCAGCGCAGGCTCCCGCCATCAGGGCGAGCGCCGGGGCGAGCACGAATCGGATGGGGACGTGGTGTCTCGGTCCGTACCGAAACAGCGAACGCGTCTCAGCTTCCTTCGAAGACACAGCTTCCTCCCTTCGAGCACGCAAGCGGTGCCGGCGCATCGCACAACCTGGGCGCACACGCGTTCGCTCGACCCCACTCGCCACAGACACGGCGGAATCGCTCGGTGCGCTCGGCGAGCTCTGCGCGGGTAATCGGCTTTGCATCGCTCGCGCACACCGGGCACGCGCAGTCGGAAACCGTTTCGACCCACGGAATCGTCGCATACGCGCACTGCGACGTGCTCGTGCAGGCGCTCTCCGCCGGGCGTTGGGGCCGTACAGCCGTATCGCCCTCGAGTGGCGGCCGTCCGTGCGCCGGATCCAGCAGGGCGTTTACACCCGAGGGGTCGTGCGGCCCGATCGGGGCCTTCGCCCGAGGCGTGCCGCCGTGCGGCGCCGATTTTGCGTCGTTTCGTCCCGTCTTGGGAAGAGCGGGAGCGCGCTCGTCGGGCGATCCAGAGGCAGCGTCAGTGGGGTCGCAAGCCAGGAGCAGTGACGCCGAGAGCGTCATGCCACTCCAGCAAATCCATCGTGATGCTCGTGTCACGGTCGTCTCCTCTTCGGCTCTCGTTATCGACACCCGAATTGCGTCAGCGGACGTTGAGCGCAGTCGTCGTGGGATCCACGACCAGGGGATCGCCGAGCGTGCCTTGCGCGCGAACCCGGTCGAACGTCCCGTTCGCTCTCGACAACCACAGCTCCACCTGGCCGAGCTCGGCGCCGGCGTCTTCGCCCGTCGCGTGCCACACGAGATCGGGTCGTCCGTCGGCGTCGTAGTCCGCGCTGCCGACGAGCTGCCAGTAGGCGGGTTGAGGCTCCAAGGCGAACGCGTTTCGCGACATTTCGTAGGTGAAGCCGGTTTGCCCCGCCGGGCAGTTCTCCCGAATTCGAGCGTCGGCGATGTCCTCGCACGGCCGCACGCGCGTCGTCATTTCCCAGAGCAACGCCGCCGCGCTCCCCGGAGCGCGCCAGACGAGGTCGAGCGCCGCCTGTTCTGCGCCCGTCGAGCCACGATCGAGCTCCGTCAGCGGATCGAAGTACTCGGCAGCGGCGATATCGACGGGAACGTCGTCACTCGAGAAGCCGAGCCCTCCGAACCATTGGCTGATTCGGACCATGCCCGCAAGGTTCGTCTGGGCCCCCGACAGGCCCCCGAACACCTTCACGAAGTCGTGCATCATCCAGAAGTAGTGCAGCCCGAAGAGCTCGTTTTTCCAGACGAAGTCGCCGATTTGATCGCCGTTCAGATCGCCGACGGCGTGGAGATCCCAATCCGGCGTGACGAAGAACGAAAGCTGTTCGGCGATCGACCCATCCACGACCTTCCAGATGTTGATGGCGCCCGTCAGCCCTTCTCTCCAAATGAGGACCGTGAGTTCAGGCCCGAGCTCGGCGCGGCTGACGAAGCGCCAAGCGCCCGGTAACGTTTGTGCAGGCGCGACGGGGGTCGGCTCCGAGCTGAAGCGGAACGAGCTCGGGACGAGATTTCGAAAGCTTACGATTTCGTTGCCGCGCTGGCCCCAGAGATCCTGATTGCCATCTCCCCCGAAGTCGCGCAGGCGCGTCCTTTGGCGGACCTGCTCGATCCAGTGGACGGGGTTCGGGCGCGACGCGCCGACGTCCCCCGTCGGCTTCAGAAGAGGTTGCACTTCGCTCACCGTCACGGCGACCGAGGCTTCGGCGCCTGCGGGAGTGCGTACGGGAACGACGTGCGTCTCGGATTCCTTGACGAGCCCTGCGAGCCGGGCATTCCGGCTCGTTACGGGCGCTCCGGGACGTGCGTCGAGCAGCTGGCTCTCGACGGCACCCGAACGGGCCAAAAGGAAGCGAGCCGGATCGTTCCACCGACCCCGCTCGAGGGCAGCGAGCTCCTCACGAAGCACCGCCACTGCCGCGACATCACCCGTGCTGGGCAGCGCGCCGAACAGGAACACGTCGCTTTCGGCATCCAGCTCGGACGCCGTGCCCGAGTAGAACTCGAGAGCCTGCACGGCAGGATGGTCGTCCAAGCTTCCCGGGAAAACGCCAAAAAAGCGAGAACACA
>QGUH01000828.1 GCA_003242355.1 Pseudomonadota bacterium | reverse complement strand
GAGGCGTTCAAGGCGGCGCACGAGGCCGACCCGGACGCCAAGCTCTTCTACAACGACTTCTACAACTACATCCCTGCCAAGCATCAGGGCATCTACGAGATGCTCAAGGGGCTGCTCGAGCAGGGCGTCCCCGTGCACGGCGTGGGCCTTCAGTGCCACATCAACGTCGAGCCGTCGAAGGACCCGAACAATCAGGCGTACTACCAGTCGGTGGAAAACCTCGAGAAGGCCATCGAGCTTTATGCCTCGCTCGGGCTCGAGGTGCACGTGACCGAGCTCGACGTGTCCCTGTACATCCCGGGGATCACGTACACTCCGGACCAATTCTACACCGCCGCGACGTTCACCGAGGCGCTTCAGGAGCAGCAGGCCGCGCGCTACCGCGAGTTCTTCGAGCTCTTCCGCAAGCACGCGGGCGCGATCACGAGCGTGACGTTCTGGGGGATCGCCGACGATAACACCTGGCTCTCCGAGTTCAGCTCCGGCCGCAAAGACTTCCCTCTGCTCTTCGACACGAATCACCAGCCGAAGAAGGCGTTCCACGCGGTGATGGATTTCTGAGGCCCCTGCGTCCTGCGATGCACGTCTGTCGGGCGACGGACGTCCGTCGGGCGACTGCGACCGGCGGAGCGAACTACCGTGGGCGGCGCGCCGAAGCTGGACTCCTGGACCGCGTACACGCCCATCTCCGTGAGGGACGACCCGTCGGGAAATCGAGGAGGACGTCGTGCTTCAGGCGGTTCCTGGTGCGCCCCCTCATGCGCTCGTGTTCACCCTCGAACGGGGAAGGCTCGTCCTCGACTGGAAGCCGGACTGGCTGAAGTCGAACAATCGCGAACCGAGCGCCAACAAACCGAAAGACGTGTTGGCTATTCATCGCACGGGCGCCGACAACATTGGGAGCACCATCAATGAATTCACCAATCCGGCAGTAAAAAAGGGCATTCACATCTCGTGGATGTCGACGGGCACGTGCTCAAGCTCGCGCACGAGAGCGACTGCTGCAACCACTGTGGCAAGTCGTTTTGGGCTGGGGCGCGGTACGTCAACGAGCGCTCGATCGGCATCGAGATCGTGAACGCCGGCGATCAGCCCTTCTCGGACGCGCAGTACGAAAGCGTGCTGCGATTGGTCCGTGAGATCCACGCAGCATATCACCCGCCATAGGGTCGTCGGCCACTCCGACATCGCAGTCAGGAGCAACAGCGATGTAACCTTATCGACTCGCCGCATCGACGATCCCGGCAAGAACTTCGATTGGGCACGTCTCGAAAGGGCGGAACTCGTGCGGCGCCGCGTCGGTGGGCGCCCACCGATGGTCTATGGAATCGGACCGGACGACGTCGTTAGTGAAAACAGCAAGACCTGTCCCGGGATCGCCCTGACTATGCCGGTATAAAAAAGGCTCTCCGGAGCATCGGGTACTCGATCGCGCCAGACCTGCAACAGCGGTCGGGCACACGCGCGAACCGAGAGCCCCAGCGCATGCTGCCAGTATCGTCCATCATTCTCACGGAGCCAATCCTGCGGGAACGAAAGGACGAGCCCACCACCGCGGAGAAAAATACGCGAAGGCTGGTGTGCGGCAAACCGCACCGTTCGGGCGCTCATGCAATGCGCGGGGGACCGCTCGCGCCGTCAGTTGGGCAAGCCGGGGATGGCGAGGGTGACGACTTTGAGCTGGGCGCGCGAGGCGACGAAGAGCGTTTTTCTGTCGGGGCCACCGAAAGTGGGGTTGTACGACTCTCCCGTGGGGACGGTGCCGATGGGCGTGCCTTCGGGCGAGAAGACTTCGACGCCGTTCGAGGTGGCGGCGTAGAGGTTTCCGGCGCAGTCGAGGGCGAAGCCGTCGAGCGTGTGGCCCTGGGTGGTCGCGAACAGCGTTCCGGATGCGCCGTCGACGCTGCCGTCGGCGGCGACGGGGAACGCCGTGATTTCTCGAGTCAGCACGTTGCCGACGTAGAGCGTGTTCTCGTCGAGCGAGAGCGCGATGCCGTTCGGTGCGGAGACCGCCGTGATGGGCTCGCTCAGCATGCCTTGCGGCGAAACGCGGAAGAACGCGTGCGCGTCCTGCGGATCGGTAAAGTAGATGTTTCCGTCGCTGCGCACGATGAGGTCGTTCGGCTTGGCGTTGCCGGTGGACACGATCGGGGTCGCAGTGGGCGTGGCCGCCTTCGGATCGATGCGCGTCAGCTGCTTGTTGCGCTGATCGGCAGCAATGATCATGTCGTCGTTGTCGACGGCGAGGCCGTTGCTGCCGCTGTTCTCCATGAATACCTCGGGAGTCGTCGAGGGCGGCGTCACGACCCAAATCCGTTCCTGGGGTTGCGACGCGTTGTCGGAGAAGAACAGCTTGCCCACGCTGCCGATCCAGAGCGGGCCCTCGAGGAACGCGAAGTACTTCACCGATCCGCTCGTGGGCGCGGTGATCGTGCTAACCGCGCCCATGCCAGCGAGCGGATCGCCGTAGGTCATGCCCGGCGGACAAATGAACGCCGCGGAGGCGCCACCCTTCAGGTTCGAGGGGGTGCCGCTTCCGCCCATGCCGCCGCTGCCGCCCGTCGCGGGAGTGCCGCCAGCGCCACCTTCCCCGGCGCTGCCGGCGGTGCCGCCGACGGCGCCCCCTGCCTCGCCACCGCTTCCACCAACTCCGTCCGGTGCGCCACCGCCGCCGGTGCCGCCACCCGCCGTTCCTCCCGTCGCCGGCATGCCGCCGCTCGCGCCGCCCGCTCCGGCAGTTGCCTGCCCGCCTTGCGCGCTGCCGCCCGAGCCGCCCGAAGCGCCTGCAGCC
>QGUH01000827.1 GCA_003242355.1 Pseudomonadota bacterium | reverse complement strand
ATCCGGCGGAGCACGGCCTGCGCGCGGTGCGCGTCCCGCTCGAGTCCGCGCCGGCGGTGGTTCGCGAGGGGCCCGTGCTCGAATTCGTGTTCGCCGCGACCCCGGTCGAGACGCGGTTCTGCCCGCCGGCCGCGCTCTCCATCGACAACCACCTCGGATGGCCCGCGGGGACCGACGTCGAAGTGTGGCTGCACGGCGTCGACATCGCAGAGGAATGGGCGCCGTACGGCGGCTGGGCCCAGGTGAGCGCGGCGCGCGTTTCCGACGACGGCGAGCGCATCGAGACGACCGAGCCCGGCCTGCCCGTGCTCGGCGTTTTGGGCTTCCGCCGAGCACCTTGATGGGAGCACCGCGGCTCGCCGCCTACTGTTCACTGCTCGGCGCCACGCTCGCTTGCGGCACCAACAAGCCCGAGCTCCCGCCGGGCCTCGAACGGCCCGAGCACTGCGTTGCCGTCGGCTACCCCGACGGGCCCTATGGCACCGAGCCCGGCGCCGTGATTCGCAACGCGTGCTTCTCGGGGTTTCGTGCTCCGCATCGGGTCGCGCACACGCCCGAGGGGCTCGAGCCCATTGCGCTCTCCGACTATCACGATCCCGAGGGGGACGCCGTGCGCCTGCTCGTGCTCAACACCGCAGCGCTCTGGTGCGCCGCCTGTCGCATCGAGCACGAGAGCTTGCCCCGGTACCTCGAGCCGCTCCGCCCACGCGGCCTCGTCTTCCTGAGCGCCGTGTTCCAGGACGAGCGCCACGAGCCGGCCGACTTCGACGATCTCGTCTTGTGGATCGAGACGTTCGACACGCGCTTTCCGATCGTGCTCGATCCGGGATACAGCTTCGGGCTGTATGCGTCCGCCGAAACGGCTCCGCTCAACTTGGTGGTGGACCCGAAGACGATGACGATTCTGGCGAAGTTCGTGGGCGATCAGCCGGCCGTGATGTGGCCCTTCGTCGAAGCCGAGCTCGCGAAGAGAAGCGCTCCATGAGCGGGCCGCGTGGGCCCTTCCTCGCGAAAGCCCGGCTGCGGGCGCTGCGTGCCGCCCTCTCGGTCGGGCTCCTCGGGCTCGCCGCGCCGCGTTCGGCGAACGCCGAAGACGGCACGCTCGTTCAAGTCACCGAAGCGGTGAGCGCCATCTACCACGCCGACAATCGAGACACGCGCCCCGGCCAGGTGGGGACGGTCGCGAACGATCACGCGGGCTTCGTGTACAACCGCACCAACCTGCAGGCGAACCGTGGCCCCTTTCGCCTTTCGGTTCGCCTGGACGGCGCCTGGTTCTTCGTTTCGCCCTCTCCCGCAGACGTCGCCGACGAACTCGCCCGCATCGGCGCCTTCACGGACGAAGCGCGACGGCAGGACTTCGAGCGCGTCAAGATCACCGAGGCCGGAATAGAGCTCTCGAATCGGTACATCGATTGGATCTACCCGGCGAAGTACACGCTGTCGTACGCGACCCGGGACGTCGAGCTCTCCGTCGGCGACGCCACCGTCCAGCTCGGGCGCGGCCTCGTCCTCTCCGTGCGCAAGCTCGACGAGCTCGCGAGCGACACGACCGTACGGGGCCTGCACGCGATCGCACGCCTCCGCTCCGAGAGCGTGCGCGTGAAGCTCACCGCGGTTGCAGGCGCGATGAATCCGCTGCGCATCGACGAATCGAGCGGCCGCTACCTCGGCGTGCACGACAGCGTGACTCCCGGGTTCCTCGCGCTCACCGAGGCCGGCATGCCGCGTGCGATCGCGACGGACTTCGTCGTCGAAGCGGATCGGTGCGCCCATTTCGGGACCTGCAGCTACGCGCCGGATCGCGTCGTGGCCGGTGGGGCCGAAATCGCGCTCGGCTCGATCACGCTCGGAACGCAGGGCTCGTTGCTCGTGCGCACCGACGCGCTCTCGCCGGACATCGTCCGCTCGGCGCGGCAGATCCTCACGGTCAGTCAGTCCATCGAAGCGTTTCGGCTCGGTCGACACGGAACGGCTTACGTCGAGGGCGCCGTGCAAAAGCTCACTCACTCCGCAGGCACTCCGGACGTGCCGCTCGGACATGCCGTCTATCTCGCGGCGACGTGGATCGAGCCGCGCTATTCGCTCCTCGCCGAAGCGAAGCATTATCGACGCTTCTTCCCGCTCCTCGCCAACGTGAGCACGGCGCGCGCCCGAGAGTTCTCGCTCGTTCAATACAGCGCGCCTCCCACCACCGAAGAGCCGTGGACCGATACCGAGCTCGAGGGCTTCAACACGTGCGTCACGGGCGGGCGCCTGCGGCCGGCATTCCATTTCGACAGAGCGCGCTCGGCGTACGCCTGGATCGGGCACTACCGCACTTTCGCCGAATCGGTCGCCAACGAGCGGTGTACCGTGAGCGCCGAGAACGAAAATCGGGTCTGGGATGCCGCCGTGGGTTTCGATCTCGGGTTTGCGGACCACGGAGGGCGCGCCGACCTCGGCGTGGGCACGCGCTTCGACGACGCCGGACGCCCGCTCGCCACCCCTTCGGGGGCGACGCGGGTGTTCTACCGGGAGCTCAGCGCCCGCTACGACGTGCACGCGCCGCTCGCTCGCGAGATCGGGCTCGAGCTCTCGGGGGTCCATCGTCGGCGTCGCCAAACCGTCGGCGGCCCCGAGGAGCCATGGTTCGAGGGCCAACACACCACCGCCATCGAATGGGGTGAGCGGCTCGCCGTCGCGTTGGGCATCGAATACGACACTCGACCCGGAGTCGCGACCCACTACCTGAACGGCCACGTCACGTTCCGCCCATCCGACGCGCTGTGGCTCGCCCCTTTTCCCGCCAACCTCCG
>QGUH01000826.1 GCA_003242355.1 Pseudomonadota bacterium | reverse complement strand
CAGGGGAGGGAAGCCGGGGGGCCAGGGTCGCGCCCGCCTCGTCAACGCGCTGTCGGCGCTGGTCCGGGATTGGGGGCAGGCGCTCGGCGCCGGGCCAGCCGCGACGGCACGGCTTAGCGAGCGATCGGCGACGCTCGAGCAGCGGTCGCGGGTGGTCGGGTTCGGGGGTGTCGGGCATCACTTGGCCGAGCTGCGGCGAATGGCGTCGGGCCCGGGCACCCCGCTCGATGCGTTGCGCGCGCAACTCGACATCGTGCGCGAGTTGGTGGAGCAAGCGCGTCAGGCGCTTTCTCCCGACGAGCTTGCAGGAGCCGCGGCCCCTCCGGCTGCCGACGGGCTCGCTCCGCCACCGCTCCTCACGCAGTTCCGTCGCGCCCTGGAGGGCGGGGCTTCGGCTCCGGGCGGTGCACCCGGGCCTGCGTCTCCGCCGCTGGCAAACGCTCCGTTCGGGCCCCCCCCGCTCGTGTCGTTGGGCAACGTGCCGCTCGGCGCGCCGGCTTCCGGGAATCCCGCGTCGGGAAGCGCACCACTCGGCGCGCCGCCTTCCGGGAGCGGGTCCTCTGCACCTCCATCCTTTGGCGGCCCGCCGCCGCTTTCTGGAGGTGTGCCGTCCGCGCCCGCGTCGCTGGGCGGTCCGCCGCCGCTTTCTGGAGGTGTGCCGCCCGCGCCCGCGTCGCTGGGCGGTCCGCCGCCGCTGGCACCGCTCTCTGGAAACGGCGGCCCGCCGCCCCTTGCGCCCTTGGCTGGGAGTGTGCCGTCCGCGCCCGCGTCGCTGGGCGGTCCGCCGCCGCCGGCACCGCTCTCTGGAAACGGCGGCCCGCCGCCCCTTGCGCCCTTGGCTGGGAGTGTGCCGTCTGCGCCCGCGTCGCTGGGCGGTCCGCCGCCGCTCGCGCCGCTTTCTGGAAACGTTCCGCCGGCGTCTGCGTCGCTGGGGGGTGCGCCGCCGCTTGCGCCGCCTGCGGGGAACGCGCCGTCGCCGTCGGCGGGCGTCCCGCCGCTGGCGCCGCTGCCGCTCGGCCCGGCGCCGCCACCGCTCGGGCCGCCTGCTGCTGGAGGACCGCTCGCGCCGCCGCCGCTCGCTCCGCTTGGGCCGATCGCCGAGCCGCCGCGGCACGGGGCGGAGCTCGGCCTGCAGCCGGGGCCTCCCGAGAAGCAGCCGTTCGCCGCATCGCCACCGGTCGTGCGCAATCTCACGGCGGCAGAAGGGCTCGGGGATCGTCCGGCGACCGCCGCGCCCAAGCTTCTCGTGCGATCGATGCTCGGCCTGCGCGCGTTCGGCCGTCGTGGTGCTGCGGCACCGAGCCCGGGAAACGCGCAGGCAGCGCCTGCGGGCCCGTCGTTGCTCGGTCTCAAACGCGGAAGCGGCGCGATGCCGGCCACGCCACCGCCTCCCGCGGGCGAAGGCCCCGGCGGCTTGCCACCGCTCGTCGGAGGGCTGCCCGAAGCTCCCCAAACGGGACCGGCGCCGCCTCCACGGCTCGATCGCATTCTCGACAAGATCGAAGAGGCGCGCGAGCTCCGGCCCTCCCGTGCCTCGCGCGCTCCTTCCACGCGTCCACGAAAGTCGCGTCGCCCCGATCAGCCCGGGACGCCGTGGTGGGTTCCCGCCCTGATCGCGGGAGGCTTTCTCGCTGCCGTCGGGATCATCGTCGGGGTCACGGTCGTGGCCGCGCGCGGCGATTCGGAGGGGACGTCGGATGCGATTGCGAGCGGCACGCCCGTCGCGAGCGGCTCGGCCGCGGGCACGACGGGCATGCCGCGGCAGCGGCTGTTGCACGACGAGGAGCAGTTTCAGGAGCTCCTGCGTCAGCTCCACGGGCGGGGGAAGGAGAGCCCGGAGCTCGCGGCGCTGCTCGACGAGCAAGCGTCCGTTACGGCGCGCGCGATCGGATCCGCGAAGTGCGTCGGGAGCGCGGGAGAATGCGCCGCGCTCGCCGAGGTTCGCGAGATCGTCACCGGTTCGACGCCGATGCGCGTAGTACGCCGCCGCTCCTCGACCGCGGGGGAAGGATGGCGGTCGAAGTGGCTCGCCGGATTGAAGCTTCCCGGAATTCCCGTCGAGGACGACCCGCGCGTGCAGCGCCGCTTCGAGTACTACACGCAGAACTCGGTCGGCCGCGAAGTGTTTCAGCAGATGCTGTGGCGCTGCGGCGAGTACAGCGAGCTCATCCGCGCGGCGCTCATTCGCCGGGGCCTTCCGGAGGATTTGCTCGCCGTGGTGTTCGCCGAGAGCGGCTGTCAGCCGCTCGCGAAATCACCCGCCGGGGCCGAAGGCTTGTGGCAGTTCATTCCCGCTGCGGCTCGGGCGTATCACCTGCGCGTGATCGAGGGGGTCGTCGACGAACGGCACAGCCCCGTGAAAGCAACGGAGGCGGCCGTTCACTACCTCTCCGATCTGTACGCGAAGCTCGGGCAGTGGGATCTCGCGATGGCCGGGTACAACATGGGCCCCTTCGGGTTGCTTGCGCGCATTCAGCGCGCGGGAGGCAACGTGGGCTTCTGGGATCTCGTCGATAGCGATTTGTTGCCGGACGAGACCGCGGACTACGTCCCGAACATCCAGGCGATCGCGCTGATTCTCGCGAACCTGTCGCGCCTCAAGTTCGGCGGCATTCAGACCAAGGCCCCGCAGCTCACCGCCGACCTCCAGGTCCCTCCCGGCACTCGTCTCAGTCTCGTGGCGCGCGCGGCGGCGATGAGCACCGCCGGGCTGCGCCAGCTCAACCTCGACATCAAGGGAGACAGGACGCCGCTGGATATACCCGCCTTCTTGTCCCAGTGCCCAAAGAACGTGTTTG
>QGUH01000825.1 GCA_003242355.1 Pseudomonadota bacterium | reverse complement strand
TATTGTTTTGTTTTCATGTCTCCGCCGCCCCCGAACATCACCACTTCCCTCTCGTCCGCCGCGGTCGATGTGTAAAAAGGTTCGTCCCTGGAGCGAGCCGCCAGGCGCGCCCGCCTTCGACGTTCACCGTCGTGGGGTCCCAACGACCGCGCAGATCGCGCAGCACGACGCGACCGCCCATCGCGAGGTAGAGCACGTCGTCCGCAATGACCGCGTCCGTGATCTCGTCCGTTCCCGGAGGGACGATCTCCACCTCGTCGTCGAGGGCTCCGGACGCCACCACGCGAAAGGTCGGCTCGGGCTCCTCGCGGCGCTCGATCCACGCGTGCGTGCCGAAGCGATCCCGCACACCGGGGGGCAGCGCGCGACGCGCGGCGCCGTCGAGCACGTCCTCCGTCCAGCTCGGTGCGCGCACGCCCGAGAGCCGCACGACGCGCGCCTTCGAGTCCCAGGCCACGTGCGTTCCTGCTGCGATTGCCCAGTCCCGCGCGTCCGCGAGCTGATACATCCGCTGCAGGTTCGCGTCCATCAGCACACCTCCGGGACGACCGGGATCGCGATCTCGCCGCCGCCGTCGTACGGATTCGGCAAACGCGAGGGATCCTCGTGCGGCTCGCCGACGTCGGCAGTGACCGCGAGCAGCTCCGGCAGCTGCCAGGGCAAAAGCTCGACCGCGCGGTTGCCGGGATCTCCCTCGGCGAGCTGCCAGCGCCGGTTCGCGAGCGTGAACACGTTGACGCCGACGACCTCCGTCACTCCCGTCACCTGGGCGACCACCACCTCGAGCTCGCGCTGCCGCACGCTGCGCCCGAGCGGCCAACCCGCAAGCTCGGGCCCGCCCGGTGGCAGCGCCCACAAGAAACGGCGGAGCGCGTCGCGGACGTTCGCGAGCACTTCGTCGCGCGGCGCTCCTGGGCGGAGCACGACCCCGGCCGACGCTGCGATCGGTACGTAGTCACAGCCCATCACGTACAGCTCGGTGCCGAGCGGTCGGCGCTCGTCGAGGTGCGCGCGCACTGCCTCGCGCAGCGGTTGATCGGCGCGCGGATTGGGCGGCTGCCAAATCGCCTTTTGCGGCCAGACGACCACGGAGACGACGCCCGGGACGCCACTGCGTCGCTGGTGCGGCTTGAACTGCGGCAGCACTTCGACGCGCCCGAGCGCGACGCCGGGCGTTTCGGCGGCGACGCTGCGATAGTCGTTCTCCGTCACCGCGCGATCGCGATGGCGCAACCACGCCGGAATGCGGCGCTCGGCCTCCGCGAGCGTCTCGGGTGCTTGGCCGCCTTCCGTCGGCAGCGCTTGAATCACGCGCAGCCGCCGGTCCACGCGCGCGCCGCTCACGTCGCGGGCGTCTTCGAAGCTCTTGAGCGTGAACGGCGGAAGGTTGCCCGCGACGCCTCCGCCCGCGCGCATGAGCTCGACGCGGATTCGCGCGTTGGGCGGCGGCACGCGCCCGCGGACGCCATCGCCGAATCGGACGATGCCGGCTTCGGCGTCGAGCTGGTACGCGGAGTCGTCTCGGCCGGCGAGCGCCAGGTCGCCGATCGCGGCCCAGGGAGCCCAGCGACCGTTCTCTTCGACTTGGACCACCAGCGACTCGGGATCGACCGATTCACCCGGCAGCTTGTGCTCCTGATCCGGTCCGCCGTGACTCGTCCCGAACACTCGGGACCGAACCGTGACCCGCTGATCGATCTCGACGGCGTTGATGCCGATCCAGGAGACGCGCAAGCTATCCAACCTGCGCGTGGGGCGGAGCCGCACCCAGGTGACGATGCGCGCGCCGAGCTCCGGATCGTCGATGCGCGGCGGCCGGTCGCCGACGCCCGCGGCGAGCGGATCGGTTTCGTCGGCCGGAAGCGCCGCCGAAAGGGTCGACAGCGAAGGCAACACCAGGCGCTGCACCCCGCGGCGGGTCAGTCCCTGGGTCGAGTCGGCCACCATTTCGAGGGTCACGTATTCGAGGGCGCCGTCGCGGAGCGTGGTCAGCTCGAAGACGTGCGGTACCGCCACGGAGCGCCCAACCTCCGGCTTCAGCGCTTCCGCCTCGATGGCAGGCGCCCAGCCGACGCTGAGCAGTCGAGACGTCGTCCCTTCGCCGCCCAAGCTCGCGCGCGCGGCCGCGACGGAGTCGGCGTCGCGCGCGAGCAAGGCGATCCAGAGCGAGGCGTCGACCGTGTCGCGCGCGAGATCGACGCCTTCGGGGACGGCGCCGTCGGCGAACACCGGCGTGGTCACGTAATAGCTCGGCGCCTTGCCGCGCAGATCGTATACCTGCGGGAGCGCGCCGAGGATCGGTCCCAACGTCGCGAGCTCGCTGTCGCTGGGCCGGCGCTTGACGTAGCACGCAGCCTCGACCGGCAACACGGTGACCTCGCCGAGCGTCTCGAAGGGCACCGGACCCTGGATCGTCGAGAGCGCGCGCAGCGTGACCGGCGTCGGGCTCGGATCGTCGAGCGCGAGCGCGACGAGACCGCGCGCCGGCAGCGCCGGGCGCAGCGTGACGCCCAAGAGTCGCAAGAATTGGAGGCGCTGCTTCTCCGGGATCAGGTTCGCGCGATAAAGCAGCGTGTCGACGAGCCACGCGAAGAGCTCGACCAGCGTTTGACCCGGGTCGCCGACGCGCGGCGTCCATTCCGGAACGTGCGCGGGGACCAGCGACAAGGCCTCTTCTACGAGGTCCTGGAAGCGGCGATCGTCGAGGGCGGGGGGACGGATCGGCACGGCTCAACCCCCCAACGCTACGGAGAGACCGAGCTGCGAGCGCTGCCCGGTGCGGCGAAGTCGGAATGAGATGTCGACG
>QGUH01000824.1 GCA_003242355.1 Pseudomonadota bacterium | reverse complement strand
CCCCGCCTGTCCCCCCTCCCCCCCCCCCCCCGCCCGCCCCCCCGTCGCGCCCCGCGGTGCCGCCGTCCCCCCCCGTCCCCCCCGTGCGGCCAGGGTCGGTGCCCCCGTTGGCCGCGCCACCGCCGGCCGTGCCGCCGCTGCCCGCAGCACCACCGCCGGCCGCGCCACCACTCGTGGTTCCACCGGCGCCGCCTGCAGCGGCACCGCCCGTCGTGCCGCCCGAGCCTCCCGCGCCACCGGGCCCCGAGCCACCGCTCGTTCCACCGGTGCTCGTGCCGGAGCCCGGGGGTGGGCTGGTCTCTCCGGCGTCGCACCCGAAGGTGAGCGACGCACCGAGCAGCAGAACCCAGGAAGTCCTGCTCGCGAGGATTCGCTGACTCGAAATCATGGCGCGGCCGAGCGGCATCACGGAGCGGGAACGATCTTCAAGAGCGCGTTCCCGTTGGCGGGGATGTAAAGCTCGCCGTCGTTGCCCTGGATGATCGCGCCGACCTGCGCGAGTTGCGGCGCGCCGTTCACGGGGACGAAGCAGGGAGCATCCGGCGTGTTGGGATCGCACCGCTTCTGGATCAACGTCACTTCCGACGTCTGCGAGCCGCACTGATAGAGCGCGCGCATCGGGCGGTTCGGGTAGAACTCGCCGAACAGGTACGCGCCATAGAGCTCGGGGATGGCCGCGCCGCGATAGACCTGGCCGCCCACGATCGCCACGATGAGGTTCGAGACGCCCCCCGAGCTGCCGTGCGTCAGATTGAAAATCGGGGCGACGCGCTCGCTGCCTGCCCGCAGCTGCGTTTGGCTGGCACATTGCTGCGTCGGGTTCTTCGTCACGCCCTCGTAGGCGGGCCACCCGAAGTTCAACCCCTTGGAACCGCCCGGCGCGTGGACGATCCAGTCGTTCGTCCACTGCCCGACCTCGCCGACGTACAGATCGCCCGTCAGCGCGTCGAAGTTGAAGCGGAAGGGATTGCGGAACCCGTAGTGGAACACCCGCGGATCGCCGTCGTTGGCGAAGGGATTGCCGTCTGCGGCGTAGGGCGGGGGCTTGCTCGGATCGAGCCGTAGGATCTTGCCGTACGGCGAGCTCACGTCCTGCGGGGCGCCGGGGCGCGCGGCGTTGCAGTCGCCACCGCCATCGCCCATGCCGATGTAGAGCATGCCATCGGGGCCGAACAGCACCGTGCTGCCGTTGTGGTACTTGGCGTAACTGAACGTGTTTCCCGGCGTGTAGCCCACGCCGCCCGGCTCGAGGTCGAGGATCACCTTGCGCGTGGCCGGATCGGCAACCAGCGGGTCGTCGGCCGAGCGGGTGTACTCGAGCACCAGATCGTGATCGGTGAACTCCCCGCTCGTCGGGATCAACGTCACGTAGAACTTGCCACTCGTCGCGTAGTCCGGCGGGAAGGCGATGCTGAGCAGGCCGCGCTCGTCGTAGTTCTGCGCGCCGCCGGTCGGCGCCCCGTTGCCGGTGAACCCGGAGTTCTGGACTTCGGCGCTGACGTCCAAGAAGGCCTTTTCCTGGAGCTTTCCACCGGAGAACACGCGGATGTAGCCGAGCGCATCGACCAGGTACCAATCGCTCGTGCCCGGCGGCTGCGCCGCGTACACCATCACCTTGAGCTCGTTGCTCTGAACTACGGTCTCGAGGCCGAGCTTGCCGATTGCCGGAGGCGCGCTTGCATCGCAGGCAACGGGAGGAGTCTGCTGACCTCCCCCGGAGCCGCCGCTCGGCGCGCCGCCATCGGAGCCGCCACCGCCGGCCGTGCCGCCTTCCGAAGGCGTGCCTCCGGTGCTGCCACCGGTGTTCGTCTCACCGCCGATCGTGCTGCCGCCGTTGGCGGCGCCACCCGGTGTGCTGCCGCCGGTGTTCGTCTCACCGCCGGTCGTGCTGCCGCCGTTGGCGGCGCCACCCGTCATCGGGCTACCGCCGTTGCCGCCGCCGCCGGTCGAAGTGCCCGCGGAACCCCCGGTCGTTGCGATGCTGCCGCCGGTCGTGCTCGCGCCGCCAGACGCGGTGGCGCCTCCGCTGCCCGCTCCCGGGTTGGCCGGATCACCCGGAGAGCAAGCGAACCCACCGGCGAGCGCGCCTACCGCGAGCAGTAGCGCGCAGGAGGAACCGTAGCGGCCAATCGAACGAACGAGCGAAGACATGTCGGCTCCTTTGGGCGGCACCTTAGCGAGCAATCGTAGCGAACTGAAGCACCTTACCACACACGGGATCCGCCGCTCGATCACTTCCCCTGGACGATTGCAGGCAGAAGGAATCGCACCTTCGAGAGGCGAATCGACCCGCGTGTGCAGTAACCGACACCGCCGTCGAGCATGCGCCCGAGATCGAAGGGGCGACGAGACTCGAGCAAACTCGCAAAGATGTGCGAAGCGGCTCGCGTGATCCCCGTCAGGGATCTCGGTCGATGGAAGCGCACTGAGCGTTGGGCGAAAGGATGCTCGGGACCGTGAACGTGACGCTGAGGTCTCCGAGCCTCACCGTGTACTCGCCTTCGGCGAGCGGTCCTTCCGACCTGCAGATCGCCTGCTTGCCGGCGCCGCAGTCCTTCGAGCACGGCTCGTCGAGGTTTTCGTAACAGAACTCCGCGGACACGTCGAAGGTCGGGCCGTGGCCCGTCACGGAGCAGCTCGCGATCAGCGCCTGCATGCAGCTGCTCGAAAAACAGCCCTGCGGCTTCACGACCACCTGCAGCCAATCCCCGACACCGACGAAGTCCCCCGAGCCCATGGGCAGCCCCGTCACGCAGAGCTGGGCGACGGGCACCGGCTCGCAAGCGCCCGCCGCGCCTGCCGAGCC
>QGUH01000823.1 GCA_003242355.1 Pseudomonadota bacterium | reverse complement strand
GAGTTTCAACGGCTGATCACGGGAGGGCAAATCGGGGTGCCGATCCCCGCCGACACCTTCGTTGCTCTCGACGTCGCGACGGCGGCTCGCTCCGTGCTCGAGCGCCTCGACCCGGCGCGAACGACGCTCGCGCGCGTGCGGCACCTCGTGAAAATCGGCGACCGATCGTTCGAAGCGGCGGAAGCGCTCGGGCTGCGTGCTTCTCCAACCATCGATCGGATCCTGGCGGCTCCCGATCTGCCGGCGCCCGCCTACGCCTACCTCGCCGAGGAGTTTCCCGAGCGCTTCCTGCCCGGAATCGGCGAGATCGCGCCGAACTCGATCTCGTTACTCGAGACGAATCCCACCTTCATCGAAGCGTTCTTGGTGGGCATGAACTACGAAATGTGCCGCGAGCTTCTGTGGCGCGGCTATCCCACCGATCAACGCGGCACGCCCTTCCGTTTCTTCTGGCAGTGGCTCGATGGCGGCGCCGACATCCAACCGATTCACACCTGGAACGCGCGTTCCTCGCTCGGCAGCCACGCGCGCGGGGCGGGCAAGCGCGGTCAAATCGTGATGCTCGTGCGCGGCGATCTCGTTCGGCGCTACCCGAACGCGGTGCTGTCGGCCTGGAAAGCCACTGCCGACGGCGCGCGCCTGCAAACCGACGACGACGCGGTTCGCGCGCCCGTGTTCCAGGGACGCATCGGCGCCGACGCACTGTTCGCCGGGTTCGATTTGACGGAGGACGAGGTGCTCGCGGACGGCGGCTACTTTTTCGTGATCTCGGAGCAACCGACCGACGCGCGTTTCGGCTTCGACGAGCCGGAGAGGAACGCCACGCCGAAGTCGACGCTCACGCGGTGGTCGGACGCTTCGTGGGCCGAGACCGGCGTAGAGCCCGGAGGCTATCTGCGGCTCGCGGGGAATCCGCTCGCGGGGCGTTCCCTGGGAGGGCTCGTGTTCGGCTCCCACGCGGGCGCGCTCGCGGCGATCACGGTGCAACGACCCACACGCGTCGCCCTGCACGGACGGTCGATTTTGTCTTCCTAGCGAGACGCCGAGGAATCCGAATGCCCGAAAAGTCGCTCGAGTCGTTGCGGAGCGTCGTCCTGCAAACGCGCAGCACGCTCCTTCAAGCGGAGCAGGCCCTCACGCGGAACGCGGCGCAGATCGCGCAGCTCCAACGAGCCCTCGAGTCCGCCCAGCGGGCGGGCGAGTCCCACCAGCTGGAGGTCCAGCGGGCGACCATCGATGCCGCCCTGAAGCAGCAGCTTTCGTTGCAAGACCGGCAGCGCGAGATCGTCGAGCGCTACAAGGGAATCCTCGGAGACCTGATCGTCACTTTTCCGCCGGAGACCCTGTTCCAGAAACTCGACGGGCAGGTGCCCATTGCGCTCTTGCCAGTCCGGCTGGAGACGCGCTTCTTCGGCGACGGCCGAGAGCTCCGTATCCGCGTCTACCCGGACCAGCTCCACGTGGACGCGCACTGTCGCGAGCTCACGTTCGAAGAAGCCGAGCTCGGTAAGTGGTACTGGCGCCAGCGGCTGGCGGGAGCGGGTGCCGACGCCTGGTCGGACCTGTGCAAGCGCGTGGGGGCGCCGCGTGCGGCGTGGATCGTCCGGAGCCTGACCCCGAAGAACTACGACGCCGAGGTCGGCGCCCTCGTGGGCGCGGCCGCGCCCGACTTTCCGGACGTGCTGCTCCGCAAGGCGGCCGTGCAAACGCCTCGGGCGGTGGCGCTGCCGACGTGTTGGGCGGCGGTCGGGTTCCGGAACGACGCGCACGGCAAGCTCCAGCGGATATTCACCGTCTGGGGCGACGCGGTGCCGGGGGCGCTCAACGTGGGACCGAGCTTCGACGCTTCGGCACCACGCAGTGCTTCGAAAGACGAACCTCCGGTCGACGAGGGCCTGCGCTGGTTGATGGACTTCGAAGCGGCGCGCCGCAACGGGATGGCGCTCGTCGTGCGCGACGGCGATCTGTCGAGCGGGAGCCTGCGCGACGGCATCGACCTTTTGGTCGTGGTGGGCGTGGAGTACCTGGGCACCCCCGAGGACGGGGCCGAAGAGCTCGAGCGACTGCTCGAGGCCCACCTGTACACGGATGGCCTCGCGTTCGTTCCCCAAGGGACGCCCACCAACAACACCGGCACGGTGCGATCCGGGCTCGAAAGCGAAGCGATCGGGTCCGATCCGATCGAGACTCCCGTGCTCGATCGACAGTTCAGTGCGGCAGAGCGCCTGGCGCGCGGCCTCGGCGTCTCGGGGACCGCATTGCGACGCGCCTCCCGAGCGGCGCTCAGCGAGCACCGCACCTCTACGCTGCTTGCCGATGCGCTCTGGGAGAGCACGCTCGGCTACTACCTCGACGTCATTTTGGACCCGTTCGCGACGGACACGTTCATCGACCTCGTGCGCGGGCACGTGATCACGCACCTGCAGCCGTTCGGTCCACACGCCGTGTTGCGGATTGGCAAGCAGCCCTACGGCTTCTTGCCCGTGTGCAACTGGGCGCAGTTCGAGGCGCGCGGCCAGCTCGAGACCGGGTTGAAGCGTCTGCTCGATCGCCTCGCCTGGTACTTCGTCGAAGGCCTCGACGACGTCCCGAAAATGGGCAAGAGCGCCGACCCGGACGCCGATTTGCTGGCGTTGCTGCAGCAGACGCCGGTCTCGGTGGATGCCCGGTACCGTCGCGTGGTCGACGCCGAGTTCCTCGGCAACACCGAGGGGCTCGAGCAGGTCGCGCGCGTGCAGTCGACGATTCTGCGCGAGCTCGTGCAACCGGAGCTCGCGGCCATTGGCGGGGCGTAGCTTTCAACAGA
>QGUH01000822.1 GCA_003242355.1 Pseudomonadota bacterium | reverse complement strand
CTGATCGCCCTCCCCGCGGGGAGCCCCCGCGCCATCTCGCAGAACCCCCAGGGCACCGCTGGGAGCTTTCCCGGGAAGTCGCTCGGCTTGGGGGGCCACGCGAGCCACGTCGCCGCATGCGGCTCCCACTCCGCCGGCATGCGGAAGCCGGCCCCCCGCAGGCTAGCCCAAGTATCGCGACGTGATGCCGGCATAGGCGTCGATGCGCCGATCCCTGAGGAACGGCCAATTGCGGCGCACCCATTCGATGCGGCCGAGATCGCAGCGAACCACGAGCGTTTCCTCGCTCTCGGAAGCCTCGGCCAGCACGATCCCGAACGGATCGCAGACGAAGGAGTGGCCCCAGAATTCGAGCCCGCCGTCGCGTGGCCCTTCGTGCCCGACTCGGTTCACGGCCACGACGAAGACGCCGTTGGCGATCGCGTGGGCGCGTTGAATCGTCTGCCACGCGGCGAGCTGCGCGGCCCCGAACTCGCTCTTTTCGCTCGGGTGCCACCCGATCGCCGTCGGATACACGAGGATCTCGGCACCGGTGAGGGCCGTGAGCCGCGCGGCTTCGGGGTACCACTGATCCCAGCAGATGAGCGGACCGACCCGCGCGCCTTCGGTCGCGAAGCTCGTGAACCCGGTGTCGCCCGGCGCAAAGTAGAACTTCTCGTAGAAGAGCGGATCGTCCGGGATGTGCATCTTTCGGTAGATGCCGGCCGCGGTGCCGTCCTTGTTCAGGACGAGAACGCTGTTGTGGTAAACGCCGGGCGCGCGGCGTTCGAACACGGGGACCACGAGCGTCACCTTGGCCGAGCGCGCCACATCGGCCATGGCCTCCGTCGTGGGTCCGGGTACCGGCTCGGCCAGATCGAAATTCTCGGCGTCCTCCGTCTGGCAGAAGTACGGCGTGGCGAACAGCTCGGGTAAACAGACGATCTCGGCGCCGCGCTCGGCGGCTTCGCGGGCGCGTGCCGCCGCCTTCTCGACGTTCTCCGCCTTGTCCGGGCTCATGGACATTTGAACGAGCCCGACCTGAACGCTTTTCTGGGCCATGGCGGGACGCACCGTAGCGCCCTCGCGCCCGAGTTTCCAACCGTACCCGGCGGCGCGGCATCGGAGAGCGTGCCCCGGTCCCGCCGCACGACCACGCCGGCCAGCGCCGGACCCGTGCTAAACGGGGTGGCGTTGGATTCGGCCCGCCCCTCCTTTCTCCGGCGTCACCTGCGCACCCTGGTCGCCTCGCTCGCGCTCGCGGGAGGCTTCGCCTGGGTGTTGAACGAGGGCGCCCTGCCCCTCCTGCCGCCGGAGGGAACGCTCGACCAGGTCGATTGGATGCTCGTCCTGGTCGGAACGCTGGTGTTGCTCGTCAGCATCGTGGCGCGTCTCGTGCGGTACCACTTCTTGATCGCGCCCCTCGCGTCGATCTCGATCGTGCGGACCTTCGTCACGCTCTGCCTCTCGCTCGGGCTCTTGACGTTTCTCCCCTTTCGCCTCGGCGAGATGGCGCGCCCTGCGCTGCTCCGGGAGAAGGGGAAACTCTCCGGGTGGGCCGTGACGGGAACGGTCGGTGCCGAACGCATCATCGACGGCGTCGTGTTCGGGATCATGCTGCTCGCAGGGCTCGCGTTCGCCAAACCGCACGAGCCCCTTCCGGAGCGCATCGGCAATCTGCCGGTGCCCGCGGCGTTGGTGCCCGGCGCTGCGCTCGTCGCGAGCCTCGGATTCGGCGCAGCGTTCTTGGCAATGGCCGCCTTCTTCCTCTTTCGCGCGACCGCGCGGCGGATCACCGAGCGCCTCCTCGGGATCGTCTCCGCTCGGCTCGCGAAAGCGGTCGCCGATGCGGTCGAGCGCGTGAGCGAGGGCCTCAGCTTCTTGCCGAGCTTCCGCTACATGGGCTCGTTCCTCTTGCTCACGGCCGTGGGGGCGGTGACCAACATCGTGTCGCTGCAACTTCTCGCCCGAGCCGTCGGCCTCTCGGAGCTCTCCTTCGCCCAGACGACGGTGGTCCTCGGGGTGCTGGCGCTCGGGTTCGCGCTGCCGAACGCTCCGGGGTTCTTCGGCGCGATCCAGCTCGCGCTGTACGCCGGGCTCGCCGTGTATCTTCCCCCCGCGCGCGTGGTGCGAGAAGGAGCCGCCTTCGTGTTCATCTTCTACGCGGCGTACATCGGCCTGGTGATCCTCGTCACGCTCTTCGGCCTGGTCGGGGAGTACGCCGTTTCGCACCGCGTGGCGAGCCCGCGCGCATCGACACCGCCTTGAACCCCGCCGGCATCGAGCCGAAGATCCAGGCCAAGCTGCGCGTTCGTTCCGCCCCCTGTCCGAACGCTTTCCGAGAGTCGGTATGTCGTCGTCCCGCGTGCGTCTCCTCAACGTCGATTTCGATCCCGTGACCCTCGCGGAGGCGAGCGCCCGCGTGCTCGCTTGGGCGCGCGAGCGCAAAAGCCGCGTGGTGGTGACGCCCAACGTCGATCACGTCGTCCAAATCGCCGATCGACCCGAGCTCGCGCCGGTGTACGCCGCGGCGGATCTCGTGCTCGCCGACGGGCAACCGCTCGTCTGGGCGTCGCGGCTGCTCGGCGCGCGCCTGCCGGAGCGCGTCGCGGGAAGCGACCTGTTCCCGATACTGCTCCGCGACGCGGAGGCACAAGGCCGTATTCGCGTGTTCTTGCTCGGGGGCATGGACGGCGTCGCCGAACGCGCTGCCGAACGTATCCGCGCGCAGTACCCCTGGATCGAGATCGCCGGCACGCACGCGCCCCCCTTCGGGTCGATCGGCGATTTGGACGACGTGATCGACGTTGGGCGTCACCACCACGCGG
>QGUH01000821.1 GCA_003242355.1 Pseudomonadota bacterium | reverse complement strand
ACGGGTTGGTTGTGGGCTGCCGCTGGGGTGCTGGTGGGGCTGGGTCCTGGGCGCGGCTGTTTCTTCGCAGATTGCAGTGTCACCGGCGCGCGCGACGAGCAGCGCCTGGGCGTGGCCCTGTTCGTGGGCCACGTCGACCGGCGCCGGCGTTGTCACGAGCGCGGCGGTGCGCCCGACGATCGGACGATCGTATACCCGGTGTTGCCGCGCGGGGGCGCGCGCCACGAGCGGCACGAGGGCCTGCCCTGGCTGCGCCGCTGGTTGCACGCCGAGGGGTGGGCCCGCGCGGATCGCCCCGTCAACGAGGCAGCCGACCTCGACGAGCTCCTCGACGTGCCGGTGCCGATCGATCGTTTCGAGACCTTCGACCAGCTCTTCGCATGGGATCACCGCCCAGTCGGTGAGGGAGCGCGCGAACGGGTCGCCGACACGTACTTGGGCGCCGCCGTGCGCGCGTTCTTCGCGCAGGGCGGGCGGCTCTGTTACGTGCTGCGTGTCGGCGAGCCGTGGGCGGTGCCCACGACACCCGCAGAGTCGCAGGCCGTGGTGCGCGAGCGCGCCGCGCGCCTCCAGGCGCTCGTCCCCGGGGCACTCGGCGGTGTGGGAGCGAGCCCCGTCGAGCGCGCGACGTGGCGCGGAGTTTTTTCGCTCTACGGGTTGCCCGACGTGTCGCTCGTCTGTGTGCCCGAGCTGCCCGACGTCGTGCGCACGCACTTCGACGAAGAGGCGCCGCTCCCACCGCCTCCCGCTCCGAGCGTGGCGTTCCTCGAGTGCTCGGAGGGAGAGCTGGTGCCCGCGGAGAGCTCGGTGCGCCACCTGCACGCGCCCGCGTGTGACGCCGACGGCTACCTCGATTGGGCGCGCGCCCTCTCGTGCTTCACCGCCGAGCTCGCCGCGCCGCGCGCAGCGAGCTCCCTGCGCGAGGTGCAACTGCTCGCCGCAGTGCCGCGCCCCCATGCGCGCCTGGCAGTCACGGATTTGCGCAAGTACCTGGACGAGCTCGTCGGCTGGAACCGGCGCCCCGCCGGCCTCTCCGTCCCCGTCGACGCGGGCGGGCTCTCGAGCGCGTTTCTCCAGCTGGTCTATCCGTGGCTTCGAACCGAAAGCTCGCGCCGGTTGCCGGGAGGCATCGAGCCGCCGGACGCCGCCCTCGCGGGGGTGATCGCGCGGACCGCCCTCGATCGCGGCTGCTACTGGAGCGTCGCCGGGCAGCCGATGCGCGGTGTGCTGGGGCACGACCCCGAGCTTTCGGCGCGCGACGTCGGAAACCCGGAAGATCTCGGCTCGCTCGGCGGGCGCGTCTCGCTCGTAGGGCCACGGCCCGGCGGCACGGAGGTGCTTTCGGACGTCACGACGTCGCTCGACTCCACGTTCCGGCTCGCGCACGCCAACCGCGCGCTGAGCGCGATCGTGCGGGTCCTGAGAACGCTCGGCGAAGAGCAGACGTTCGCCCCGAGCAACGAGGCGACGTGGTCGATGCTCCGTTCGCGGGTGCGCGACGTCTTGCGTGAGTTCTGGGTCGAGGGCGCGCTCCGCGGCGCGACCGAAGCCGAAGCGTTCAGCGTGCGCTGCGACCGCTCGACCATGACCCAGGACGACCTCGACGCCGGGCGGCTCGTCGTGGTGGTCGAAATGACGCTCTCGGTCTCGATCCAGCGAATCCACGTCGTGCTCACCCGCACCGGAGACACCGTGCAGCTGGAGCGTGCGGCATGACGACGAGTTGGCCGAGAGCCTACCCGCTCCACGTCTTCAACTTCGACGTCGTGTTCAACGAGGTCACGTTGCCGGAAGGCGCCTCCGCCGGCGGCGGTGAGCTGCGCCTGTGCGGGGCGGCATTCACCGAGGTGAGCGGGCTCGAAGCGACGATGGAGCCGAAGGTGATCAAGGAAGGCGGGCGCAACTTCGGAGTCGTGCAGCGAGTCGGGCCCGTGACGTTCTCGACGGTCGTGCTCAAGCGCGGCGTGAGCCAGATCAACGATCTCTGGAAATGGTTCGAGCTGGTCGCCGGCGGCGCCACCTCCAAACGGCTCACGGCGACCATCACCGTTTACGATCTCCGCCGCGCTCCCACTTACCGCTGGCGCCTGCTGCGAGCGTTGCCGACGAAGTTCAAAACGGCCGATCTCAACGCGAACGCCACGGCCGTCGGCGTGGAGGAGCTGCACATCGCGCACGAAGGGATGGAGTGGCAGCCCCCGACGGCGGGAGGTGGATCGTGACGACGACGGCAGGAACGCGGCCGTCCGCGCGTGTCCAGATTCAAAAGCTGGATCAGAACGGCAATCCGACGGGTGAGCCGATTCAAGCGGACTTCAACCCGACGAGCATGCAGTATTCGATCACGAATACCGCGGCGCAGGGCTCCGGGCGAGGGCGCAGTCGCGCGGTCGACGAGTCCACCGGGAAACTGACGATGGACCTGGTGTTCGACACGACCGACAGCGGCGACGACGTCCGGAACAAGACGGAAAAGATCGCGCTCTTGATGAGGCCGGACGCCTCGCGCGCCACGCCGATACTGCTCGTGACGTGGGGGAACTTCTCGTTCCAGGGCGCCCTCGACCAATACCGCGAGACGCTCGAGTTCTTCTCACCCGAGGGCATGCCGCTGCGCGCGACGCTATCGCTCGGGTTCACGACGGTCACCGAGCAAAACCGCACTCCCGACAAGGTGTTCGCATTCTCGAGCGGGCGCACCGGATCCATCGGCGGTCGATTCCAAGCCACGGACGAGGCATACACCTACGAAATGCCCCGACCGCCAAGGGCGGCGGCCACGGACGCGGCGAGCGCGATGGGCGATC
>QGUH01000820.1 GCA_003242355.1 Pseudomonadota bacterium | reverse complement strand
GAGCGACGCGGCCCCCCGTCCTTCCCCCCCCCGGGAAAGACCCCCCCTCCCCACCCCCGCCGGTTCCGCCGGAGCCGCCCTTTCCCCGGGCCGCCGCCACGCCCGCCCCCGAAGCGCCGGCAGAGCCCGGCGCCGTTCCCCCCGAACCGTCGTCGGCTCCGGCCTCTGCGTCGGTTCCGAGCCAGCCGCCGTCACCGCCAGTCGCCTCCGGGTCGGAGCCCGGACCCTCGGATTCGCCTCCGCAGGCGACCGCGAGGAGCGCAACAATCCCCATGACCCCGCTTCGATAGCAAATTCTCTTCAAGCTGGTTCGCATCGCTGCCTCCGCAAACACGGCGACACAGTACTACGGGGTTACGCAAACGACTACAGGTTCTCGGAGGACCGAGTGAGGTGCCCCGCCCGTTCCTGTAAGGCCACCCATATCCGTTCGGACGAGACGACCGATCGCGGCACGACCAGCTCCGCCGTCACCGTCACCGATGACGGCGAGCCCAGGCGTCGTCCCGGACTGCAACCTGAAGGGCCGGCGGTCGGTGGCTCGGGCCCTGGCGGGCTCGCACCGGTCCTTCCCGCCGAGCCTCGACTTCGGTCGCACGCCGGCGGGGATGCTCGAACCCACGCGGATTTCCTGACGCCTTCGTGTTCCGGGCGCGCAGCGCGCGCGAGCGCGAGCGCGTTGGGCACGAGTACAACGGCAAGACGCGAGGCTTCCGCCTGTTCCGCGTTTGTCGGCGTGTTCCGAACCGTTCGTCGGCTAGCGCGGAATCGGGCCGCCGCCGGGGGGAATCAGCCCACCGCCTGCCGACGGTTGGACGTCGACCGCCTCGGGGCACCGTTTGGTTGCTTCCGTGCACGCCTCCCACGCGTCGCTGGCGTCGACCGTGAGGGTGGCGCTGTCCGCATAGGTGTTGCAGCCGCACGACCAGTTGCCCGAGAAGCGATTGCAGTGCACGTCCAGGTTGCCGAAGACGCGCACGGGTTCATCGCCGATGGTCGCATCCATCGCGCACTCGAGCGAAGCGTTGCAGAAATCCACGTCGCCGAACTGGGACCTCTGCCGACACTCCGCTTCGCCCGTGACTTCGAGCGCGTCGAGCGCCCGGCAGATCTCGAGAGTGTCGCGACACGTCTCCGGGCTCGGAGTACCGGCTCGCCCGAGCTCCAACGCGCCATCGTCGCCCTGGCAATGACACCGCAGGCCGTCGCCCGACCTCGTGCAGGATGCCCAACGCGAATACTGCGACACTGCGACGACGCCGTCCGCGATTTCGAAGGTGTCCGTGCACGTCTCGTTGACTTCACAGTAGTCCGTCCCCGAGCTCTGATGCGTCGCGGTGCATTCGGTTTCGCCCTCGACCTCGGGGTCTTCCGAGCCGCAAATCCCGTGCAGCACGTCGCAGGCGTCCCCCAGGTCCGAGGTCTGCAATCGGTACCCCCGATAGTTCCCCGTGTTGCCCACACACTCGCAATACACGCTGGTCGTGGACTCGCGATAACAATTCGTGCTCTTGGATTCGTTCAGAACTGCCGTCACCCCGTTGCCGAGATCGGCTTTGCGCCGACAGACCTCGGTTAGGCCGCAATAGTCGAGCCCCATGCTCCTCTCCCGAGTCGAGCACTCCGGCGGATCCTCGAAGGAAACCTCCTCGCCTTCTGCGCACACTTCGGCGACGAGCTCACAGGCAGCGAGCCCACTGGCTCCCTCGATCAGGTAATCTTGATAGCGAGACGCGCCTTGGCAGCTGCACGCCAACACCCCGGTGCCGTCGGCCAGACAGAACGTCGAGAGGAACTGGTTATTTTCGCAAATGTGGTCGACCTTGCAGTAGTCCGGGCCCGCCGACGCAGCGCGCGGCTCGCAGCCTTCCATGGGCGGCGGGTCTTCGGGCGGCAGAGACGGCGACCCACCCTTGCTCCCGACCTCACCCCCCTTCGACGTCCCGCCGGCCAACCCTCCCGAGCCGCCGGTTCCGCCAGCCCCCGCGTCGCCCGGATCGCCGGAGTCGCCAGCAGAACCCGCCGCCGTTCCGCCCGACGCATCGCTCGCTCCCCCGTCGCCCGCACCGGCATCCGCGCTGCTCCCCACGCCGGTACCGCCGTCACCGCCGGTCGCCTCCGTATCGCCGGGGCTCGGGCCCTCGGATTCTCCGCCACAGGCCACCGCGACGAGCACCAAAATGCCGAGCACACCGGTCGTTCGAAAGCAAAGCTTCTTCATCGTCCTCCGCCGCATCACCGTCTCCGCGTCCACGGCCTCCGCGTGCACGCGCGGAGACTCCTACGAATTCCCGAAGGGAACAGAAGGGTGTCCCGACCGTTCTCCGAGCCCGTCGAAAACCAACGAAGGAACGGCGCCGACCGCTTCACCTCTCGAAAGCCAACGGATGCACAGCGCCGACCGCTTCGAGCCGGCCAGCGCTCTCCACCGACATTGGCGAGCGCGCCAATCGGGTCACCTCTCGAAAGCCGACGAACGGAGGGCGCCGACCGTTCCGAATCGGTCAGCGCTCTCCGCCGATCCGTCGAGCTGATTGGCATTCAAAAGATCGGAACCGGAAAGGGAGGAAGCGGGGTGCCGGCGCCGTCGGACGACGGTTGCACGTCCACGACTTCGGGGCAGCGTCTGGTGGCTTCCGAGCAGGCGTCCCAGGGGTCGCTGATGTCGATCGCGAGCGAGCTACTGCTGCCACTGGAGCTGCACGTGCACGACCAGCCGCCCTCGACGGGCATGCAGTACACCTCCACGCTGCCGAAAACGCGCACGGGGTCACCACCGACCGTCGCGTCCATCGCGCATTCGAGCGAG
>QGUH01000819.1 GCA_003242355.1 Pseudomonadota bacterium | reverse complement strand
AGATGTGAATAAGAGAGTGATCACGCGGACGCCGACGGCCGTGCGCGTGACGCGTCCCCACAAGCGCGGCCCGCCGTCGAGCCCCGGCTCGTCGGCGTAGAGCGACCACTCTTCGTCGAAGGGTGCCCAGGCGCCATGCGGATCGAGCGCCGAGACGTACGCGCGCACCGCGGCGGAGAGCACCGCTTCGCTCCAGCCGTCCGCGCCGAGATCCGGATAGTAGCGCCTCTGCGCCACGAGCGTGAGCTCCGGTCCGAGCTCGGGGTACGCCTTCGCGAAGCTCGCGATACGCACGGCGAGCGTGCGTGAAAGACTGCGGGCGCTCTCCGTCACCGGGTCGTCTTGAAAGGCGGGGAGCAACGCGAGCCGATGCGCGCGGCGCGCGGAGATCGGCCGCACGCCAGCGCTCGTGCGGACGTAGGTGCGCTCGAGCTCGCTCACCCAGCGATCGAGCTCGGCGCCTCCGGTGAGCGCCGCCGTGCACGGAGCGTCGTCGTCACGGCGCAGCTCGCGCAAGAGCTCGCGCGCATGCCGGCGCAGAACGCGCGCCGGCCGCGCATCGGGCGCCGCCGACCAGAGCCCGTGGGGATCGAGCCAACCCACGAGCAAGTCCGAGAACAGGTGCGCGGGCGGTGCGTCTGCGGTGCCGGCGAAGCGCGCGTGTACCTCGCGCACGATCGCGCGCGCATCGGCGCACCCGAGCCGCGGCGGAGTCCCGTTCGGCACACCGAGCGGGCGCGCGCCGCACTCGGCGGCGTGCTGCTCGCCCTCGGGCTCGGTTTCGAGCGGCGCCGACTCGGCCGCGTTGGGCGCTTCCTCGTTGCGGACGCCGTCGCTCGGCGCAGGCTCCGGGCTGGGGCGGGGCCACAGGCTCAGGCCGAGCGCGGCGAGCGCCGCCGCGAGGGTGAGCTGCCGCAAGAGCCGCCGTCCCATGCGCTCGTGCAAGGCTACTCGTGGCGCGCTCGGAGAGCCACGCGCTTCTCACCGCATCGCGGGCGAATGGAGATAGAGAGCTCGGCGATGGCGCCCGACATTCTCGTCGTGCTCGGATGTCGCATCCTGGGAAACGGCGAGCTCAGTGCGCCGGCCGCCCGGCGCGTCGAGCGCGCGGCGCACGCCCATGCGTCCGGCGCAGGGCGGGTCATCGTGCTCAGTGGCGGAAAACTCTGGCACGGGCGCACCGAAGCGTCGGCGTTCGCGGCGCGCCTCGTCGAGCTCGGGATCGATCCGGCGCGCCTGCTGCTCGAAGAGCGCTCCCAGACGACCGTCCAGAACCGCCATGGGGTGGGGGCGTTGCTCCGGGGGCGCGGGCTCTTGTCGCGCGCGCCCCCGCCGTCCCTCGGCATCGTCACCTGCGACTGGCACATGGCCCGCGCGCTCGCCGCCTTCCGCCGACATGGCCTCATGCCCGAGGCCATCCCGGCGCCCTCGCCGCCGTTGCCCGTAACACGTCGCGTCATACGGAGCTTCGCCGAGAGCGCGCGTGGGGTCACGGACGCGGTCGTGGCGCGCTGGGGGCGCCTCTGAACCTGGCGGCTTTCGCTGGCGCGGCGCGTGCCGAAGCGGCTCGTGGGGGCGCCTTTCGAGCCGACGCACGGTGCCGGTGAGGCGCGTGCCGAACGCGCTTCGGCTACAAATCCGCTTCGGTCTCGGCCGCCCCTACGCCGTCGGTCCGAATCTGGGATAAGACCCGCCGCCATGTTGCTCGCCGTCGACATCGGGAACACCAACATCGTGTTCGGCCTCTACGAGGGCGAGCGACTCGTCCACACGTTTCGCGTCTCGACGGTACGCACGCGCACCGAAGACGAGTACGGCGTGCTCCTGCTCGATCTGCTCAACCTGCGCCAGGTTTCGGTGGCATCGATCGACGCGGCAATCGTCGCGAGCGTGGTACCGCCGCTCACCGACGTGATGGTCGCAGCGATCCGCCATGCCTTCTCGCGCGAGCCGCTCGTCGTGGGGCCGGGGCTCAAAACGGGCGTCCGCATTCTGTACGACAACCCGCGGGAGATCGGAGCCGATCGGATCGTCAACGCCGTGGCGGCGTTCGAGCGGGTGAAGGGGCCCGCGATCGTGGTCGACTTCGGGACGGCGACGACGTTCGACTGCATCTCGCCGAAGGGCGAATACTTGGGCGGCGTGATCGTTCCCGGGATCCAGGTGAGCCTCGATGGGCTCTTGCAGAGCGCGGCCAAGCTCTCGCGCGTCGAGCTCGCGGTTCCCGAGCGCGTTCTCGGTCGCAACACCACGCACGCGCTCCAATCGGGCGTGTTGATCGGACACGCGGCGCTCGTCGACGGGTTGCTCGAGCGGCTCGAAGCCGAGCTCGGCTATTCGAGCACGGTGATCGCGACCGGCGGGCGCGCGGGGCTCGTTGCCAAAAATGCACGGCGCATCGGCTCCGTCGATCCGAACCTCACGCTCGAAGGCCTGCGCATCCTGTACGAGAAGAATCGCGATCGCTCGGGCGCGCAGCGCTCGCCCCGAGCGCGGCCTGCTCCGGAATCTTCGTGAGACGGCGGCACTTCCTCTCCGTGGTCGCGGCGGTCGTCGCGGGTCCGTGGGGCCTCGCCGCTTGCCGCCGCGCTGCCGGATCGGCATCGAGGGAAAAACCGCAGGCAGCGGTGCGCATCGTCTCGCTCGCCCCTGCGGTCACCGACACGCTGTTCGCGATCAACGGCGGCGAGGGCCTCGTCGGCGTCAGCGATTACTGCGAGCCGCCCGCCTCTGCCGCGGCGTTGCCGCGGCTCGGCACCAGCATCACGCCCAACTTCGCGGCCATCTTGCGCCTGACGCCGACGCTCATCGT
>QGUH01000818.1 GCA_003242355.1 Pseudomonadota bacterium | reverse complement strand
GACGCGAGAATGCGGCATTTCCCCGAGGTTGGGTCGCCGGGCCGGAAACGGTCCCGACCGCCCGTGCTGCGCGCGGCAACCCTCCGGAAAGCGAAGCGATTGCGCGCACGCGAGCCGTCGCGCTGCTCACCGCAGCGCCAAGCGAGCGGTTGCGGCCGCGACTGCTCACGCGCGTGCACGCGTTGCTGCCCGTCGGAATTGCGCTCACCATCGCGAGCGGCCTTTTGCCGCTCCCCCCGGCGAGCGCGGGAACCGAGCCGGGCAGCGCGCTCGTCCGCAAGCGGGTTTCCGGGCTCGAGCGGATCGAAGCGCTCGAGCATGCTCCCGCCCTGTCGCCCGCGGATGCGGAACGACTGCGTGCGCTCGCGCGGGAAGCCCGCGCGCTCGCTCTGGAGCTCGAACGCGGCATGGAGCAACGCGAAGCCGCCGCGCGCGTCGCGGAGCTGCGCGAGCGCATCGCCGCCGAGCGAGAACGCTTCGGCGATAGCCTTGAACGCGCCGGGCTCGACGCGGCGGTGAACGTGCTCGAGGGGCGTCCCGAGACACGACGGCTCGGGCGCGCCCTCGGCGAGGGCGATCTCGTGGCCTTCGACGACGAAATGCAGAAGCTCGCCGCGCTGACGGAGGCCGAAGCGCGCCGCGCAGCCCGCGAAGCGCTGCGCGAGGCTACCGAAGCCGCACGAGCGAAGGGCTCGAAGCGGCTCGCCGAGCTACTCGAACGCAAGCTCCGCGAGCTCGAAGAGCGCGAGCAGGTGCTGCGCGGGCTGCGCGCGCTCGGGCAATCCCTCGCCGATCGTCTCGACGAGGCCGCGCGGCGCGATCTGGCGGAGCTCGGAAAGAACCTCGATCCGGAGGCGATGCTCCGCCTCACGGAAGCCATCGCGCGAGCGCTCGAAGGGCTGAGCGACGAAGAAAGAAAACGGCTGCTCGAGCAGCTCGCTCAACGCCTTGCGCGAGAAGGTGGCGAGCTCGAAGCGATGGATGCCGAAGACCTCGAAGCGCTCTTGCGACGGCTCGAAACTCCCGAAGGGCGCCGCGCGCTCGAAGCGGCGCTACGTGCGCTCTCCGAGCGCAGTCCGGAGGCAGAACGCGATCGGATGCTCGAAGAGGCCGAACGGGGCGGCGCCCAAGCCGAACGCGAGCTCGGCTTGCCCCTCCCCTTGCCCGGACGAGCCGCCTCCCCCGGCAACCAACGGTCGCAAACCGGCGACGGCAGTGGCCCTCCCGCCGCGCCGTCCGGCTCGAGCCGAGAGGTTCCGGGCGACGAGCTGCGCGCGCGCGCCGACGCGACGCTCTTGCCGGGGACGCCCCTCGGCACCTCCGCCCTCGGGCGTGCCCCGGCCGAGGTGGGAGCCCAGGCGCGCCAACCGAGCCTGGGCGCGCTCGGCACGGCGCGCGCCCGGGAGCTCTCCGGAATGGAAGGTTCGGACGTGCCCGAGGACTACCGCGAGCACGTCGGCCGGTATTTCGAGCCGTGATCGAGCCAAACGGCGTGCCTTCCCTGCCCGATCGCCCAAGAACGCTGTAATACGGGTGGTCGATGGTTGATGGCTTCGAAGCACGCCTCGCCCATGCGCGCGCCGATATCGAACGGCTCAAGGCCGCGGTCGAGCGCCGCATCCTCGGGCAGAGCGCCGTCGTCGATCAGGTGCTCTGGGGCTTGCTCGCGTCCGGGCACGTGCTCTTGGAGGGAAATCCGGGGCTCGGCAAGACGCTGCTCGTACGCACGCTCGCCGCGTGCTTGACGCTCGACTTCTCGCGCATCCAGTTCACCCCCGATCTGATGCCGAGCGACGTCACCGGCACGAACGTGCTGGTGTTCGAGAGCACGGGGCGAGCCACGGGGCGGTTCGAGCTCCACAAAGGACCCATCTTCGGGCAAATCGTGCTCGCGGACGAGATCAACCGCGCTACCCCCAAAACCCAGAGCGCCTTGCTCGAGGCGATGCAGGAGCACGCGGTCACGATCGCCGGAACGCGCCATCCGCTCGACGAGCCCTTCTTCGTGCTCGCCACCGAAAACCCAATCGAGATGGAGGGCACCTACCCGCTTCCCGAAGCGCAGCTCGATCGGTTCTTGCTCAAGATCGTCGTCGAGCCGCCCGACGAAGCGGACCTCACGGCGATTCTCCGCTTGTCGACGGGCGCGCCGCCCGCGGTGCCGGAGCCAGTGCTCGACGCCGCGCGCATCCTCGAGCTGCGGGCCCTGTGCCGCGCGATCGCCGTCGCCGATCCCGTGCTCGCCTACGCCGCGCGGCTCGTTGCCTCGAGCTCCCCACGAGCGACCGGTGCTCCCGAGCTCGTGCGGCGCGCGGTGCGGCTCGGCGCGGGCGTGCGCGGGGCCGAAGCGCTCGTGCTCGCCGCGAAGGCGCTCGCGCTCTGCGAAGGCAGAGGGCACGTCGCCTTCTCCGACGTTCAGCGCGTGGCGCTTCCGGTCTTGCGCCACCGCATTCTCCGGAGCTTCGAAGGCGAAGCGGATGGCATCACCACGGATCGGATCGTCGAGGAGCTCCTCCAAACCGTGCCGTCCCGTCCGCCCGAGGTCGAACGAGCGGCACGAGAAGGCTGATGCGCACCCGATCCGTCGCCCTCCTGTCGGCGTTTGCGTTCGTCGCAGCGCTCGTCGCGACGCCCCGAGCCCACGCTTCCCCCACGCTCGGGCTGGACGCGATCCCGCTCGCGCACAGCAACGGGGAGGCTTCGGGGTGGCGCAGCGTGCTGGTTCGAATGGAGAACTCGGGTGCGACGCCGATCGAAGGCTTCCTCGACGTCGAACGCCGGTCGCCCTCCAGGCCAGGGGGAGCGTTGCGCACGC
>QGUH01000817.1 GCA_003242355.1 Pseudomonadota bacterium | reverse complement strand
GCCGCGGACGAAGAAGAGGAAGAGGAAGAGGAAGAGGAAAGCTGAGAGAGAGCCCGGAGCGATGCGCGTCGAGCGCCGGCTGCGCTCGGCGCTATACTGCTCCTGCATGCACCGTCGCTTTCTCTCCGGGCTGGCCGTTCTCCTCCTCGGAGTTGGCTGCAAAGGGGCCCGCTCCGAAACCTCGACGGCGGCTCCCTCCAGCGCTCCAGTGCACGAAGCGGCGCCCACGCAGGACGGGCGCACGGGCGTGCGGCAGTTCGGCGCCAAGCTCGGGCAGAGCCCGGCGCGACCGCTCGCGGATATCCTCGCCCAGCCGGATGCCTTCGCCGGCAAGACGGTCACCGTCGAAGGGCGCGTGCTCCGCGCCTGCTCCCGCAAAGGATGCTGGATGGAGCTTGCCCCCGAAGGCACGGACGGGCCCGGGTGCCGCGTCACGTTCAAAGACTACGGCTTCTTCGTTCCGACCGACTCCGCGGGCTCCAAGGCGCGCCTCGAGGCGAACGTCGAAGTGACCCGCGTCGAGCCCGCCATGGTGAGCCACCTCGAGCAGGAAGGGGCTCGCTTCGCTGCCAAGAGCGACGACGGCAGCGCGAAGGAGATCCGCCTGGTCGCGACCGGAGTGGAGCTCTGGCGGTGAAGCCGCGCGCCATCGTCGCCTGGAGCAGTGGCAAAGACAGCGCGTATGCGCTGCACGTGCTCCGCGAACGCGCCGAGGTGGACGTGGTGGCGCTCTTCACCACGGTCACCGCGCCGTTCGCGCGTGTATCGATGCACGGCGTGCGCACGGAGCTCTTGCGCGAGCAGGCGGCACGCGCCGGCCTACCGCTCTGGGAAGTCGAGATCCCGCGCCCGTGCTCGAATGCCGAGTACGACGCGGCCATGCGTCGCCTCGTCGAGCGCGCCCGGCGCGAGGACGTCCAGCGCATCGCCTTCGGCGACCTGTTCCTCGAAGACGTGCGCCGTTACCGCGAGGAACGCCTGAGCGGCACGGGGGTCGAGCCGATGTTTCCCCTCTGGGGCATCCCCACGGCCGCGCTCGCGAAGGAAATGCTGAACGCGGGCGTCGAAGCGGTACTCACGTGCATCGACCCGCGCAAGGTGCCGCGCGCGCTCGCCGGCCGCCGCTACGACGCCGCGCTCCTCGACGCGCTGCCCGCAGACGTGGACCCGTGCGGTGAGAACGGCGAATTTCACACGTTCGTGACCGCTGGCCCCATGCTGAGCGCGCCCATCGCCGTGAACGTCGGCCCAACCGTCGAACGCGACGGCTTCGTCTTCACGGACGTCACGCTGCGAGGCGCCGCTCCAGAACGCCGCTCGGTTTGACCGGTCGGCGTTCTAGCCTCGTTCGTCTCTCTAGAACGCCAACCGTCGATGAATCGGCGCTCTCGGGGCTCCGGAGCGCGTTTCCGACCGGCTTCCGCGCGCTCGCGCCGTCAGTGCCAGGCGGGAGCGCGAGCGACGGGGCTGCCCAGCCGATCGTGCTCGGCGATCAGGTAACGCGCCGTCACCTGGCAGTCCGCACAGGACGGGAACTGCGTGCCGTGATTGCAGGTGAGCTCCACGGCACGCGGCGGCAAGCTCGTAAACTCGCTCGGGTCGATGTGCCGGCCGCAAGCGATGCAGTGAATGTGCGGCGCGTTGCGCCGCAGCCTTTCGGCCCGGGTCGGGTCCAGGTTCTTGCGCTCCTTGCGCGTCAGGCGTTTCGCTCGCTTCATGCGCCCCCGCGCATGCCCGATCCGCGTCCGAATCGCAAGATCGTCCACGCCCGCGGCGCGTCGCCTCGACGCGCCTCAGCGGGCGTCGAGCTCGGCCAACAGGGCGCGGGCCTGAGCGTGCTCCGGGCACTCGGCGAGCGCCTTCGTGACGAGCACGCGGGCGCGCCGCGGGTCCCCCGCCTTGCGCGCCATCCAGGCGAGCGCGACGTTGGCGTCGGCCTTCGTCTCCGGGCGCGCCCCTTCCGGCCCGTCCTCGGCCGCGGTCTTCATGATGGAGATGGCGCGCAGAGCGCGCTGGGCGAGCTCCTCCTCCTCGCTCTCGAGCGCGAGGCGGGCGAGCCGCATGCCGAGCCGCGCATTGCGCGAATCCATCTCGAACGCGCGCTGCAGCGCTTGGAGCGCGTCGCTCAAGTAGCCCTCGGCCAGGTGAACGTCCGCCATCTCCTCGAACACGAGCGCGAGCGTGCGTGAGCGCTTGCCCCGGTTCGCCTCGACGATCGCGTTGAGCACCGTGAGCGCCTGCTCGAAGTGCGACAGCTGGGTATGCGCACGCGCGAGCAGCACGGCCACGTCGGGGCTCAGCGGCGCATCCTCGAGCGCCGCCTCGAGCACGCGCACGGCCGCTTCGGCGTCGCCGTCCGGCAAGAGGAAGAGCTCTGCGGCGCGCACGCGCTTGGCGAGCCGCTCCGCCGCATCGGCCGTGTGCTCCGCCTCGCGGACGAGCAGCTCCGCCCGTTCGCGGTACGCCCCCATGGCTTCGAGCAGCTCGCCGAGCTTGTCCTTGAGCTCGACGTTGGTGGGATCGGCGGCGAGAGCCCGCTCGAGCGCCGAGCGCGCATCCGCCGGTCGACCGATGCGCTGACACAAGTCCCAGAGCGTGAGCGCCGTGCCCACGAGCTCCGGCCCCTGCTCGAGCGCCGCGAGCGCAGCGTACTCCGAAGCCGCCTGCTCCCAGTTTTCGAGGCGCACGTCGAGCGCCGCCAGTCGAGCGAGGAGCGTCCGATCGTCGGGCGCCGCCTGCACCCGCTCCGCAAGGCGTTCGCGCGCCGCGGTGAGGTCGCCCGAAGCCTCGAGCAGCTCCACGAGCCGCAACGCGAACG
>QGUH01000034.1 GCA_003242355.1 Pseudomonadota bacterium | reverse complement strand
CCTATTGTCTTCCACTGCTATGTCTGGGGTGAGGGCGCGCCTGGCTTCCCCGACGCGGCCCCCCACCCGCCCCAAAAGCACGCGCCCATCCTCGCGGGGCAGTTCTACCCCGAGGCGGTCAGCGTGCCCGGCCCCCGAGCGGAACCGCCGCGCCCGAAGTGCTTCGACGAGATGGCCGAGGACGTCCCGGTGTTCCTCGACCTGTACTGCAAGGGTCAGAAGTTCGAAGACAACAAAGAACAGTGCGAGCTTCTCACCCGCATCCAGTTCGACATCAAGCGCTTGAAGGCGCAGAAGGTGGTCGAGCTCGCCGACCAACAGCAGGACAAAGGCAACCTCAAGGACGCGCTCGACAACTACAAGACGGGTGCGGAGCAGTACCTGGCCCTGTGGCGTGAGTACTGCGAGGAGCCTCTCTCGAAGGGTGAAAGGCCGAAGCAGTGCGAGAAGGCCGACGAAATCGTCTACAACATGGCTCGCGCCTATCAGGCGGCGCGCCTGCTGGCGAAGTCGATCCAGGCCCGGTTGATCCTGCTCAACCCGAGGTTCGGCATGCACGAGTCGCCCCTGGCGATGAAGGCGACGTACGAGATCGGCGGCAATTACCAGGCCATCGCCGTCTACGATCGCGCGGCCGAGTGGTACGAAAAGTACGCCAAGGCCACGAACTACAAGGGTGAGTTCGCCGATCAGGCGCTGAGCGACGCCGTCGTGCTCCGGCTCGGCCTCGGTCACGAGGAGCTCGCCATCGAGGACGCCGAGAACTTCAACAAGTACTTCGGTCGTCGCAAGCCGGTGCAGACCGCGCAGATCGCGTTCGCGGTGGCGGCGCACTACGGCGAGAAGAAGGACTGGGCCGGTGTCATCAAGCGCCTGGGTGGGAGCATGAACCTCATCGACAAGGAGGCCACGCTCGACGTCCGGCTCCAAGCCCACGCCTTGCTCGGACGCGCGTATGCGAAGACGAACAAGGACGGGCCGGCTTCCAAGGAGTACGGAATCGTCACCAAGCTGTGGTCCGATCCGAAGGCGGGTGTGGCCCAGATCGAAGGCATCTCGGGCGAGGATGCCGGCACCAAGCAGCGGCGGCTCGGGCGCGCGCTCGAGGCCGTGGGCGAGGCGCTGTTCTTCTTCGCCGAGGAGAAGAAGGCCAAGGTCGACAAGGTTGCCTTCCCCGAATACAAGGGTCCGGGCAGCAAAGAGGCCGTGCTCAAGCACATCCAGACCAAGGTCAAGGACTGGATCGGCAAGAAGCGGCCGCTCATCGAGCAGGCCACGGCGGAGTACAAGAAGATCGTCGATCTTCAGCCGGTGCCGCCGCCGCGGTGGGTCATCGCTGCGGGGTCGCGAGTCGGTGAGATGTGGGGCACGTTCGTGAAGGAGTTCCGGGCTGCGCCCATCCCCGACAAGATCAAGAAGGATTACGAGCTCCGGACGGCCTACTACGGCGCCCTCGACGACGCGTCCGAACCGCAGAAGCTCATGGCCAAGAGCGCCTACGAGGTCTGCCTCGGGTACTCGGTGAAGTACCAGTACTTCGACGAGTACAGCCGCGCCTGCGAGGAGTGGCTCGCCGATACCTACAAGAACGAGTACCACCTGATCGACGAGTTCCGTGGTGCGCCGAACCGCGTGAACAGCGTGCTGCGCGAGCAGGGCAACCCGCTGCGCATCGGCGGTGAGCCCATCGCGGCAACCGTCGTCACCGAAGCGGAGCCCGCGCCCAAGAAGGCGAGTGCGGACAAGAAGGACAAGTGACGCAGTCGCTCGAGGAGATCTGATGATGATTCGCAATACGGGTCTTTTGCTGAGCGGGCTCCTGCTCTTCGCAGTGGGATGCGGTGGCGGCGCGTCGGCCGGGGGCTCCTTGCGTCCGGAGGACGCGAGCGGAAAGCGCGACCGTGCCGGCCGTCAGGTGAGCAAGGAGGCGGCGGCGAATTTCGACCGCGCGCTCCAGGCATTCCTCGAGAACGACCGGAAGCAGAGCTGGAACGACGAGTCCTGCTCCGCTTCCGCGAAGATGTTCGAGGAAGCCGCCGACGCGCAGCGGTCGGCCACGGGTCGTCCCTTCCCGGAGGCGCTCTACAACGCGGGCCTCGCATACCAGCGTTGCGGGAAGGACGAGGAGGCGCGGAAGAAGTTCGACGCCGCGGCGGCGGCCGACTCCGGCTTCCACCGCGCCCGCGCGCAGCTCGTGCTGTACGATTACCAGCGCACGGGGGATCTGGACTCCACGATCGCGAAGCTGGAGCAGATCATTCGCGACGCGAAGTTCCAGAACGCCGAAGCGCTCGTGAGCCTCGCGGCGCTCCAGATGGAGCGCGATTCGGATCGACCGGACAGCGACGGCAAGGACGACCTCGAGCGGGCGCAGAAGAACCTGCAGCGTGCGCTCGCGGTCGACGACACCTACATGCCGGCGTTCAACCAGCTCGCCGTGTACTACCTCGAGCAGGCGAAGAAGAAGGCCGGCCAGGTCAAGCGAAGCCGACGCGGCCGGCGCGGCATGGAGGTCTCGGGTGCTCAGCGGGCCGAGGTCAACGAGCAGCAGCTCGACCTCGCCGCTCTCGTTGCCTCGCAGGCGCAGCGCAAGAATCCGAATTACGCGCCCATCCACAACACTACGGGTCTCATCCTCGTGGAGCTCAAGAACTTCAACGGCGCGGTGAAGAGCTTTGCTCGAGCGCGCCAGCTCGATCCGAAGTTCTTCGAGGCACACATGAACTACGCGGCGGTGAACCTCTCGTTCCGGGGCTTCGCCGAGGCGGAGAAGGCCTACCGCGAGGCTCTGAAGCTGCGGCCGAAGGAGTACGAGGCGTACCTCGGGTTGGCGCTGGCGATCCGCGGTCAGATCAACGACGGCAACTTCGACCAGTACGTCGCCGAGGCCCAGAAGTACCTGGACGAGGCGAAGAAGATCGATCCGTCGCGCCCGGAGACCTACTACAACGAGGCCATTCTCACGCACGAGTTCCGTGCGAAGCGAGCGGGGGACAAGGCGATCCCGGTGCTGGAGAAGGCGGCGGCGCAGTATCGCGACTTCGTGAACAAGGCCGGTGACGATCCGGTGTTCGCGGCTGCCGTGAAGCGCTCCAAGGAACGCATCCAGGACATCGAGGACATGGTTGTGTTCATCAAGGAGGGCGAGGCGGCGCGCAAAGCCGAGGAGGAGATGCTGCGGCAGCAACAGCAGCAACAACAACAGCAGCAACAGCAGCAGCAGCAGCAGAATCCTCCGGCAGCGGGTGCGGCGCCCCCGGCGGGCGGTGCGGCGCCGGCAGCCCCGGCAGCGCCCGCCGGAAAAAAGAAGTGAGTTGCGTCATTGGCGGGAACGTCGCGCGCCGGCTGGTGTCTCTTGGTCCACGACGTCGGCGTTGACGTCCGATGGCCGAGTTGAGTACACTGTTACTGCAATTGACACCGTGAATTTTTGAGGAGACTGAAAATGGTTCGCTCGAAGTTGGCTCTGTCGGCTATCACGGTGGGCGTCACCCTGCTGTTCGCCTCTTCCGCGTTCGCGCAGGATGCGGCGACGAGCGGTGGTGGCGATGGCGAAGGCTATGGCTACGAGTTCGAAGACGATCCGCTGAACGCGGGCGGCTTCGGGCCGAACGACGCGACCATTCGGGTGCGTCCTCGCGCTGCGCGCACGACGCTGATTCGTCCGCGCACGTCCTTCGTCACGGAAATGCTCAAGTCGGTGGAGAACATCTGAGCTCCACGCGCTTTCGGTCCCGGCGCCGCAGTTAGGAAGAGGCACGCACGCATGGCAAAGGCAGTTCTCACATTTGCACTGTACCGAGGCGACGCACTGCTGCGGCGCGAGACGGTGACGCAAGACATCGTCAAGGTCGGTAAAGACCCGAAGAGCCACCTGCGGGTGGACGACGAGCTCGCGTCCCGGATGCACGCCGTGATCGAGGTTGCGGGCCCCGAGGACGTGACTTTGATCGACCTCGGAAACGAGCCTGGCACGATGGTGAACGGCGCCCGCGTGAACAAGTGCAAGCTTCACGTCGGCGATCTCATCCAGGTTGGCGAGACCGCGATCGTGCTCGAGAGCGCCGAGCCGGCTTACGCCGAGGCCCAGGCCGCACCCGTGCCGCCGTCCATGCCGGCGGCCGCGCCGCAGCCCTCCGCGCCTCCGCCCGTGCCCCAGCGCGTGGCGACCATGGTGGGCGGCGTTGGGATGGCGCCGAATCCGTTCGCCGTGGCTCCCTCCGCACCGTTCGCGGCGGGCGCTGCGAATCCGTTCGAAGCGGCGTCGTCGAATCCGTTCACGGCGGGCACCGTGACGCACGTGCCTTCCTCTCACGTTCCGGACGACGCTCCGCCCGGCACCTATACCTACACGATGATCAAGAGCGGCCCGGACGTGAGCCCGGACGAGGTGGAGCTGCCCCACGTGCAGGCCGTAGAAGTGATGGTGCTTTGGGGCACCAACGTACTGCACGTCTCTCACCTCACACCGCCGCGCAACTTCTACGTGGGTGAGGAGCAGAGCAAGAACGCGAGCTGCGACTTCTTCATTCCGAGCGAGCGTATCGGCACCACGCGGCTCCCCGTGGTGGTCGGCGATCGCATGTCGGTTGCGCTCGTCATTCCGCCGGGCGCGACGGGCTACGTGGAGGTTCCCGGCCAGCCGCGGATGAGCCTCGATGAGGTGCGGCCGCGAGCGCAGCCGACGCCGGAGGTCACGGGCGGGCATCAGTTCCCGCTCCCGGGTGGCGCGCGGGCCCGCGTCGAGCTCGGCGGCTTCGTGTTCCAGGTGGCAGCCGTCAACGCCGGCAAGCCCATCAAGAAGGGTGTTGGCGCCTCGTTCGATTGGGCCGTCGCCTCCTACTTCGGTTTGTCGTTCCTGGTTCACGCCGGGTTCGTCGCCGCGATGGCGTTCTTCGTGCCCCCGCTCGGCCTGACGGACGACGAGGATCTCGACAAGGATCGGCTCTATCTCATGCAGCAGTATCTGAACGCTGCGGCAGAGCGTGAGCAGGAGGAGAAGGAAGCCGAGGTCGTCCAAGAAAACGCCGACAACAAGGAAGGCGGCACCGGAACTCGCGCCAAGGGTGAGGAGGGTTCCATGGGGAACCCGACCACCAAGGACACGAACAAGCGGTACGCGGTTCAGGGCCCGAAGGACAATCCGGATCCCCACATCGCTCGTCAGGCAGCGCTGCGTGAGGCGATGGAGTTCGGTATGATCGGCCTCCTCAACACGGGAGCAGCGGGCGATCCGAATGCGCCCACGGCACCCTGGGGGCGCGACACCTCGCTCGGCACCGACGAGATCAGCGCACGCGGCAACATGTGGGGCGACGAGATCGGCGACGCATTCGGCGCCGGCGGTCTCGGTCTGTCCGGCATTGGCGAAGGCGGCGGTGGTCGCGGCGAGGGCATCGGTCTGGGCAACATCGGCACGCTCGGTCACGGCGCCGGCACGGGTACCGGTCAGGGCTTCGGCGCGGGCCATGGACGCCTTGGCGGCTCACACACGACGAAAGCCCCGAAGGTGCGGATGGGTGCCACCACGGTCAGCGGTCGTTTGCCGCCCGAGGTCATTCAGCGCATCGTCCGCCAGAACTTCGGTCGCTTCCGGATGTGTTACGAGCAGGGCCTCGGGCGCAACCCGAACCTGCAGGGCCGTGTTTCGGCGCGCTTCGTCATCGGTCGCGACGGCTCGGTTTCGAACGTGTCGAATGGTGGCTCCGATCTGCCGGACAGCGCCGTGGTAAGCTGCGTGCTTTCAGCCTTCTACGGCCTGAGCTTCCCGCAGCCCGAAGGGGGCATCGTGACGGTCGTCTACCCGATCATGCTGTCGCCGGGCTGACGGACGACGAAGGAGCACGCGAACGGGTCGTGCCGGCACGCGCCGACGCGGCCCGTTTCGTTTTGTCCGGCGAGGAAGGCGGCGGAAAACACGGCGAAGACGGCATCGAGGTCGAACGTGCGGTGGGAGCTCAGCGAGAAGGGGCCGCGCGGCGCCATGACGTCGGGATTTGGGGTGTGGGGAACGCCGCGCAGGTGCCCGTCGGGCGCTCGAGTGGTCGTCGTGCTCGCGACAGCGCGGCTCTCGCGCTGCGCGCCGAACGCGAGCTTCGACTGAGATCCGCTTCGGGTTTCGCTCGCTCGAGCCTGCGGAAACGGTCAGCTTGGCCAAGGCCAGCGGCCGTCCGGGTCTGCCTGCGGTGCCACGAGAATCGTCACCGCGTGGGCGTGTGATTCACGAGATGGTGCGCCAGGGTGGGTGCTGCCGGGGTCGCCAACTCGGGTACTGGAGGCGAGGTGCCGAGAGCGCTGCAACGCGCGTCTCCCGGTAGCCGACCGCGTCATCGAGCGCGGAAGAAAGCCCCGGATTTGTAGAGGCTTTTGCAGGGCCCTGCCGACGAGTTCCACCTTTACTTCATGGGCCCCGTGCGCCTATGCTCGGTGCCTCTTGCGCCACCACTCTATTTCTTGCGACGAGGTGGGCGAGCTTGGAATCTTCCGCTCCGAGCCGAGCAAGAGGCGGTCGCCCCGCAGCGATGTCGAGCGTGCCGAACAGCCCCCGCGGGGGATGTAGAGAGAGGTAGAGCCTGCGATGAATCTCTGGAAGCTGACCAACGTTGCCGTCCTCACCCTGGGTTTCGCGGCCGCCGGATGTAGCCGCGACCACATCGAAGCGATCAACCTCGCGAACGAGGGCGACCAGTCGTTGAGGGTGAACGTCGAGGGCGCAATCCAGAAGTACGAGCAGGCGGTTCAGCTGGCGCCGACCAACCACCGGATTCTGTGGAAGCTCGCGACCGCGTACGAGAAGAAGGAAGACTGGGACAAGATGGCTGCGACGCTGTCGCGCGCCGTCCAGGTCGCCCCGGATTTCGCCACCTACTGGTACAAGCGGGGCCTCGCGCTCATCAATCAGGCGGAAGCCGGAAACCCGGACGCGTACGAGCAGGCGAAGGAGCCGCTCAAGAAGTGCATCGAGAAGGATGCGCACATCGCCGAGTGTTACTTCCTCCTCGCCGAAGCGTTCCTGTGGACGGACGACGAGCAGGCGGCGCTCGAGCACTACCACAAGGCGATCGAGCACGACCCGACGGTGTCGTTCTTCTATCCGCCGCTCGCGGAGCTCTACATCACGCTACGCAAGGTTGACGAAGCGGAGCAGGTGCTGAAGGAAGGCACGAAGCTCGTGCCGCCGAGCGAGAAGAACAACCCGAAGATCTACGCCATGTACGTGCTTCTCGGGAACGTGGCGCAGCTCAAGGGCGACAAGTCGGCGCAGCTCGCGGCCATGGAGCGCGCCGAGCAGTACGCGGGCGACCAACACCCGGAATTCGCATTCAACCTGGGCAGCACCTACGCCGTCATGGATCCGCCGCAGAAGGAGAAGGCGGTCCGGTTGCTCGAGCAGTTCACCAAGCGGGTGTGTCGCGGCGCCGGCTCCCAGAAGTTCAAGGAGCAGTGCGAGACCAGCGCGTCGCTGATCCAGAAATTGGGGCAGTGACCAGGACGCGAATGACGACGATTCGAGGGAACGGAATCAGACACCGAGTCTTGCGTGAAGAGCAGCGTCGCCTTCTCGGAGGCATGCGGTACCGCCGAGTGATCGTCCCCGTAATCACCGCACGCGGCCAGAACGTTCGTCGTCACAAAGAGTTCGAGAGCCGAGGCAGGCAGGGGATGTGGTTCGTTCCGAGCTACATCCCCGGGAAGCGCCGAGGCGCCAGTTTGTCCGAGGGAGCATGGACCTAGAGCAGCGACTTAAGCAGCTTGAGGGCTTGCACGACTGGAACGGGGTCGTCGAGGCGCTCGAGCAGGGCATCATCGCGACCGAGGAGGCCGACAAGAAAGCCGAGTACCACCTACGCCTCGGGCGGCTCCTCCACACGCGCTTTCTGCAGGGCGTGCGTGCCCTGAAGCACTTCCAGGACGCTTACAAGCTCAACCCCACGTACGGCGCCGCTTTGAGCGAGGCCCGAGCCATCTACTGGGAGCTCGGAAAGCTCAACATGGTGCAGAAGCTCCTCGAGCTTCAGCTCAAGAACACCGAGGACGCCGCGGCCCGCGTGTCGCTCCTCGCAGAGCTCGGCGACGTGCTCTTCGACATGGGCGACCACGAGCGCGCCGCGCAGAACTACGCCAAGGCGATCGAGCTTTCGAACGGCGCGGCTTCCGATCTGCCCGAGCGTTTGTTCGACGCGGAGCTCGGTGCGGGGGAGTGGCAAGATCGCATCGGAGCGCTGCTTCGTCAGGCGCACGAAGCGTCCGACCGAGGCGTCAAGTGCAGGCTCTTCCTGCGCGCGGCGCGCATCGCGCGCAGGTTCGCTCCCGACGAAGTCGAAGGGCTCCTCGCTCGGGCCTATGCCGCCGATCCTTCCAATCGTCACGTTGCGGCGCTCTACGAAGGCCTGCTCGTCGAGAAGGAGCGCGCAGAGGCGATTCTGGAAGCACAGCGCGAAGCGCTGAAGTCGGCGGAGACGCCCGCCGAGCGAGCGGCCTTCGCCAGCGACTTCGGGGCGCGTTGGGCGCTCCGCCACCAGAACGTCGAGCTCGGCGTCCAGTTCATGGAAGAGAGCTTGCGCACCGATCCGGGGCGCCAGGAGGCGTTCACGTACTTGCGGGACGTGCTCGGCGCCCGGGGCGGGGAGTGGGATCGGCTGATCCGGCTTGCAGACGAGCTTTCGGATCGATCGTCGTTGGGGCCGTCCTCGGCGCACCTGCTCGCGCAAGCGGGCATGATTGCGTGGAAGCAGCGGGGCGACATGGTGAGCGCCCGGCGCTTCTTCGAACGGCTCGCGCTCGTCGAGCCGGAGAACCCCGCGCTCGTCGCCTTCGAGGCGCAGATTGGCGAGCGCCTGGCCCAGGCCGCGCAGCAACAAGCGGTTCTCGCCCGCGCGGTCGGCGCCGAAGCCGTCGAGGATCCCGGACCCGGATCCGGCACGAGCGCTCCCGAAGAAGCGGTCTCGGCAGTGCGTGTTCAGAGTGAGCCGGCGTCGGCGATGCAGGCCGTCGGCACTCACGAACGGGAGTCGGCACCCGAGCCCGTCGTCCCGCCGCCGCCAGCGCCCGAGCCAACCCCGGAGCCCGAGGCGCCCCCGGCTCCCGCAGTCGACGAGGCTCTGGTTGCGGAGCTCCGAGCCAAGCTCAAGCAGCAGGAGGCCGCGAAGCGCTATCACGAGTACGTCAAGACGCTGATTGCGCTGGGGGACGCCGTCGGCGATCCGACGGAACGCGAGGAGCTGTACTCCAAGGCGGCCGAGCTTTACGCGACCAAGTTCGCGAATCAGGCCGAGGCGGTGAAGGCGTACGAGAAGGTTCTCGACGTCAATCCGCTCAATCGCACGGCCATCCAGTACCTGCGCGAGATGTACGAGAAGCGCAGAGACTGGGAAAAGCTGATTCAGCTCAGCGTGCGCGACGCGGAGACGATGCCGCCCGGGCCGGAGCGCGCTCAGCGGTTCAAGGAAATCGCCGGGCTCGCGACCGAGCGCGTCAAGAAACCCGACGTTTGCATTCAGCTCTGGAACGTCGTGCTCGAGAACGAGCCGGACGACCTCGACGCGCTCGGCGCGCTCTCCCAGCTATACGATCGTGCACGCGACTACGTGCGGCTCGCCGAGGTGCTCGAGCGGCTCGCGGAGCTCACGGACGACATTCCCACCAAGGTCGAGCTTCTGAGCAAGCTCGGTCAGGTGGCGGGCGATCGTCTCAAGGACGACGAGCGCGCGGTGGAGGCCTACCGCATGCTGCTCACGTTGCAGCCGGACGATCGCCGCGCCCAGGAGCAGCTCAAGAAGCGGTACGTCACGCTCGGGCGCTGGGACGACCTCGAGGTCTTCTACGCCGAAAGCGGCAAGTGGGACGAGTTCATCCGCGTGCTCGAGAGCAACGAAGCGCGCGCCACCGACGACCAGCAGCGCATCGGCATGCTGATGAAGATTGCCGAGCTCTGGGTCACGCAAAAGGGCAAGCTGGATCGTGCGGCGCGCTCCTACGAAAAGGTGCTGAGCATCGATCCGTCCAACCTGGCCGCGGCCGAGCGCCTGATTCCGATCTACGCGAATGCGAACAACCCTCGCGGGTTGTGCGCGGCGCTCGAGGTTCGGCTCGCGCACGTCCGCGATCCGGAAGAGCGGCTCGGGATCTTGCGCGAGACGGCGACCCTGTACGAGACGCGCCTGAACGACAAAGCCAAGGCGTTCGAGCGCTACCTCGAGGCGTTCGAGCTCGCTCCGGCGGCCGAGCAGAGCCAGGCGGATCTCGAACGCTCTGCGCGCGCTACGGGTCGTTGGGAAGACGTAGTGCAGGCCTACCGACGCGCCGTCGAGCGCAGCGAGGCCGACCGGGACGTGTCGGCGGCGAGCCTGCTCAGGCTCCGTCTCGGTCGCGTTTTGATCGAGGAGCTGGGGCGTGTCGAGGAGGCGCTGGTCGAGTACCGCGCGGTGTACGACGCCGAGCCGGAGAACGCGAACGCGCTGGCGGCGCTCGAGGGCTTGTACCGGCAGGCGGGGCGGTGGCGCGAGCTGCTCGACGTGTACGAGCGCAAGCGCGAGCTTTCCACCCTACCGGAAGAGCGGCGGCCGATCCTCTTCGAGATCGCGGCGCTCTACGAGCAGGCGCTCTCCGAGCCGGAGCGCGCGATCGAGACGTATGCCGCGGTGCTGGAGGATTTCCCCGAAGACACCCAGGCGCTTTCCGCTCTGGATCGGCTTTACGGCGCCACGGAGCAGTGGGATCGGTACGCGGACGTCCTTCGGCGGCGCATCGAGCTCGAGGCCGAGGTGCCCGTGCTCGTCGATCTCAAGTTCCGACTCGCGCGCGCGGAGCACGAGCGACTCGGAAATGCGGCGGCCGCGCTCGAGAACTATCGCGAGATCCTGTTCCTCGATCCGGATCACGAAGGCTCGCGGATCGCGCTCGAAGCGCTGCTCGAGAATCCGGATCTGAGCGGCGAGGCGGCCGCGATCCTCGAAAGCATCTACGAAGCGCGGGCGGATTTCGCCAAGCTGATCGGCGTGCTCGAGATCCTGGCGCACACGGCGACGGAGCGGGATCGCCGGGTGGAGCTCTTGCGCAAGATCGCGGCCACCGCGGCTCTGCAGCTCGGAGCGCCGGATCGTGCGCTCGAAGCGCAGGCCCGTGCCGTGAAGGAAGATCCGGGCCTCCTCGAAGCGCGGGCGGAGCTCGAAGCGCTCGCCGAGCGCGCCGGGGCCTGGGATCGCCTGATCGAGATCTACACGGAGGTGGCGAGTGAGCTCGACGATCCGGAGCTCGCCCGCCAGTACTGGCTCCGGCTCGCGACGATTCAGGAGCCCCGGTGGCTCGTCCTCGAAGCCCGGAAGAGATCTGAGAGGCTCATGCGGGGAACCGCAAACGACGACAAGGCCGCCCAGGCCTCCGAGA
>QGUH01000816.1 GCA_003242355.1 Pseudomonadota bacterium | reverse complement strand
GGTGTTTGGTGTATGTATGATGTAGGTGATTGTGTGTTGTTTGAAAAGGACGGGGGAACCAGCGAGTAGTAAAGTACCTTTTCGGCGGGAGGGGCAGATGGGGAAAAGAGACAGCCTTCGGGCACGAACAAGGAGACGAGCAGCTCTTTGCTCACCTGCGCGTCGATCACGTGCCCCTTGTGCACGCCCACGAACTCGTCGAGGTTCGCGTCTTGCTCGAAGGTGATGATGGCGCCGATACGATGACGCGCGAGCTCCGTCGCTGCTTCGACCACCGCGTCGATGACGCGCGATTCCTGGGAGCGCGCGAGCCCTCCGAACCAGGCCCGGCTCCCGACGCGCTGCAAGCCGCGTCGGATGTCGTTCTGGAACACCACGACGATGATCAGCAGCATGCTCGAGATGAGCGCGCTCATGATGCTGAGCACGGTCACGAGCTGGAAGACGCGCGCCACCACGTAGAGCAAGAACACCATGCCCAGGCCGAGGCCGACCTGCATGGCGCGCGTGCCGCGGAGCACGAGCAGAGAGCGGTAAATCAGGTAGTAGACGAGAAAGACGTCGAGCCCATCGCGCGCGAGCTGCAGCACCGAGCGGCTCTCGAGGTAGACGCGAAGCCCCTCAGGCATGCTGCACCTCCGCAGTAGGCAGGCCGTGCCGGATCGCGGTGGCGACGGCGAGCGCCTGCGCGACGTCCGCGACGTCGTGCACGCGCAGCACGCTGGCGCCGTGTTCGACGGCCATCAAGCAAGCGGCGATCGTGCCACCGAGGCGACGCTCGGGTGGAGCGGAGTCCACGGCGGCGATGAACGACTTGCGGCTCGGGCCGACGACGAGCGGCGCGCCCGTCTCGGCGAAGCGGGCGAGCCCGCGCAGCAGCGCGAACGACTGGCGCGCGTTCTTGGTGAACCCGAGCCCGGGATCGAAGAAGACGTTCTCGCGCGCGAGGCCGCGCTCACAGGCGCGCTCGCGCGCTCGGGAAAGCTCGATGAGCACCTCGGCCACCACGTCGCGGTATCCGGTCTCCGGATATTGCGAGAACCCGGGCATCTTCGACATCGGTCCGCGCGAGTGCATGATCACGAGCCCGGAGCCGAACCGTGCGCACACCGCGGCGAGCTCCGGATCGGCGAGGCACGACACGTCGTTCACGAGCACCGCGCCGAGACGCAGCGCGTGCTCCGCGACTTCCGGGCTCGTCGTGTCCACGGACACGAGCGCGCCGCGGTCGACCGCGTAGCGCACGGCTGGCTCGATGCGCCGAATCTGCTCCGCCGCAGGGACCGGCTCCGCGCCGGGACGCGACGACTCGCCTCCGATGTCCAGAATGTCTGCTCCCTCGGCCAATAATTCGTCGATCCGTCGCGCTGCTGCCTCCGGTGTGGCGTGCCGGCCCCCGTCGTAGAACGAATCCGGCGTGACGTTGAGCACCCCCATGAGCGCCGCGCCGCGCATTCGCCGGCTCCGTTCGATTCGCTCCGCCAGGGTGCTCACCAGATCGCCGTAGCAAGTCGTCTCTCCTCGGGCAAGCTCCGGACCGGGGAAAATTGGGGTTCTCCGGCGCTTCTACGACGGAATCGATCTGCTACGATTTTCGTTCCGCTGCGACGGACGAGGCGGCGGATCGCCATGTGGCCGAAGCCCACTCCCACCGACGTGTTCGTCGATCGTCGCCGGCGCCTTCAGCAGCGAATCGATCGGCCTGCTCTGCTCGTCGCCGGCCTTTCGCGTCCTCGAAACTTTGCCGCCAATCCCTATCCGTTCCGGGCGGAGAGCCATTTTTTGTACTTCGTCGGCCGGCACATCGAGGGGGCGGCGCTCGTCGTCGGCCCCGCCGAAGCCGTGCTGTACGCGCCCGAGCCCGACCCGGAGGAAGAGCTGTGGACCGGGCGCATGCCGAGCCTCGAGGAGCTCGCCGTCGCCTGCGGGCTTCCCGTGAAGCCGCTCGACCAGCTCGAGGCCTTCCCGGAAATGGCCACGCTTCCCGCGCAGGACGCCGATTCGGCCGCCCAGCAGAGCGAGCTCCTCGGGCGTGAAATCGTGGCGGGAAGCGGCGCCACGCTCGACGGGGCGGACGCCGCATTGGCGGATGCCGTGATCGAGCTCCGGCTGACGCACGATGCCGGCGCCATTGCGCAGCTCCGCCAGGCGGCGGCCGTCACGGCGCGCGCCCACCACGCGGGCTTTCGCGCCACCAGCATCGGCGTGCGCGAGGCGCTCGTACGCGCCCACATGGAGGCGGCGTTCGTGGCGTGTGGGTGTGTCGCGGCGTACGCCCCCATCGTGACGACGCACGGCGAGGTTCTGCACGCGACCCGGCAGGACGGCATCCTGGCCGAGGGCGACCTCTTGCTCGCGGACGTCGGCGCCGAAACCCCCGAGGGTTGGGCGGGCGACGTGACGCGAACCTGGCCCGTGAGCGGACGGTTCAGCCCGACCCAACGCGCGATCTACGAAGTCGTTCTCGCGGCGCAAGCGGCGGCCATCGAGCGCGTGCGGCCCGGTGTGCGCTTTGCCGACGTTCACCGGGCCGCCGGGCGCGCGCTCGTCGAGGGGCTGGTTGCGCTCGGCATTCTCTCGGGCGATCCCGCGGAGCTTGCCGAGCTCGGCGCGGCGGCGCTGTTCTTTCCCCACGGCGTCGGGCACCTTCTGGGGCTCGACGTGCACGACATGGAAGACCTCGGCGATCGCGCGGGCTACGCCCCGGGCAGGGTGCGCCCGCCGCGGCCGGGGGCGCGCTACCGGCGCCGGGACCGCGACCTCGCCCCCGGCATGGTCGGGACCAACGAGCCCGGGGTTTATCGGAGCCGTCGCATCCCCGGCG
>QGUH01000033.1 GCA_003242355.1 Pseudomonadota bacterium | reverse complement strand
CGCCCCGCAGGGGCGGGCAGCCGCGCGCGCGCTGGGTGGCGGGGGGCCAGGGGGGGGGGGCGGCGCGGGGCCGGCTTGCGCGGGCAGGGCCGTGTCGGAATCAGCACTGCCGCGGCCCGCCGCATCTGTAAGAGCGGCAGAAGATCCTCGAGCTTGGTGACGCGCTCGACCTTCGGTCTCGCGCCGACGAGCTCGTGAACGAAAGCCGTCGTGCCCTCGCGCCCCAAAAGATCGAGCGCGCCGACCACACGGACCGCCTTCGGATCCGGAGGTGCGTCGGCGGCCACGAGCGAATACGTTTCGTGAGGAGCGCCCTGGCGCTGTCCCTGGAGCCGCACGGACAGACCGCGGGCGGCGAGTAGAACGGGAAGCGAGAGCACCGCGTCGGCTCCATCGCGCAAGCCGCGCTCGAAGTCCGCCAAGCGGCCGACGGCCGTCACCGCCGCGGAGGGCAGCGCGGCTTGCAGCTCACCCTGGAATGCACGCTGCTTCATGGCGACGTGTAGAAAAACCAACAACCTACGTGTCTTCGCGCGTGCGGCACGGCTCAGAAGAACCCCGATCCCGAACACGGCCACGACCGCACTCGATCGACTCGGGAAGTACGGCTCGTGACTCATCGCTCGGATCGTTTCGCATGCCCAATCGGGGCACACCTCGATAACGGCTCACGGCACAAGCCCGTTAACGCGGCCTTTTCGTAAACGATCCGAACTCGCATGCAGTGCGTCGGCGGCGCGTTCAAGATCGGAACCTTTGCGACCGTATGCCCTTCTCGGATGTCCCGATTCTCACCCCGCTCGAGCTCCGAGGGCCCGCGGCGAACGCGCGAGACGACGTCGACATGAGACGCCGAGCGCGAGTCCGTCTCTTTTCGGCGCTCCTCTCGGTCGCGAGCGCCGCGCACGCGCAGTCGGCCGAGAAAGCGAGTGAAATCGAGGACCTCGACCTGGTCGGGCTGCTCAACGTCGAAGTCTCCACCGCGAGCAAGACCGCGGAGAGCATCGAGGAAGCCGCGGCCGTGATCACCGTCGTGACGCGCGCGGACATCGAACGTTGGGGTTATCAGAGCGTGGCCGAGGTGCTCCAGCACACCGTCGGTTTCTATCTCATCGACGATCACATCCTGCCGAACACGGGTGTTCGCGGCATGACGGGCGGTCTCGGCGCCGAGAGCGGCGTGATCAAGGTGATGATCGACGGGCGCTCGGTCGCGTACCGCCGCACGTCCGGCAACTGGTTGGGCGTCGAGCTCGTACCGCTCGAGTCGGTACACCAAATCGAGATCATCCGCGGGCCCGCGTCCGCCCTGTACGGCGCCGACGCCTTCCTCGGCGTCGTGAACATCATCACGCTCCCGCCCGATCAGCTCCGGCCCATCCGGGCGCGGGCGACGGTCGGGCTCACCGAAGGCAACCCGGGGACGCGGTTCGACGTCGCGAGCGGCACGCGTCTCGGACGCTTCGACTTCTTGCTCGGCGCCGCGGGCGAGCTCACCGATCGCTCGGGGCTCGTGCTGCCGAGCACGTCTCCCGCGCCGCGTCTACCCGACGACGTCGGCAATCGTCGGTTCGCCTCGAACCTCACGCGGCGCTCGCTCGTGCTCCAGAGCCGCATCGGCTATCGCGAACAGCGCGTCGGTGAGCTCGTGCTGAGCGCGTATGCCTCCGGCTTCGAGCGCGGTGGCGACTTCGCGCACTGGGCCCAGCTCACCAACGTTGCCGATCCGGAGAGAACGCGCGGCACGATCGTCTCCCTCGGCCAGTTTCGCGTGAATTTCGACGGCGTCGTGCACGCCACGCCCGAGTTGGACCTCGCGGTATCGAGCACCTACTTCCAGGGCGGCGTGCTGCCGCGCGATCGCATCGACGTCGCGAACCGACTGTTCTACGTCGAACGCAACGAATCCTACCGCGGGGTGGACGCCCTCGCCGAAGCCCGATTCACGCCCAGCGATCGCTTCACGCTGATATTCGGCGTGGAGACCATTTTCGATCGCGAGGACCTCGAGAGCCCCCACCGGGTCGATCCGGTCACCAACCTTCCCGTTCCGGAACAGCGCGAGGAGCGCGGCGCGATCGATTTCGTCGACGTCGGCGCCTACGTGAGCTCCAGTTACAAGCTGCTCGATCCCTGGTTGAAGCTCACCGGGGGCATGCGCTACGACCACCACAGCGAGTACGCGGGCCAGCTCACGGGGCGCGTCGGGCTGACCTCACGCCTGAGCCGAGCGCTCACCGCCAAGCTCCTCTACGGCAGCGCGTTCAAGGCGCCGTCTCCCTACCTCTTGCACGCGGAGCCGCTGCGCCTCGGCGACGTGATCGGCAACCCCGACCTGGAGCCCCAACGGGTCCACACGCTCGAGTACCAGACGTCCTTCCGCCCGAGCCGATTCTTCTGGATGAGCTCGGCGATCTCCCACAGCTGGCTCCTGGACAAGGCCGAGTTCACCCCTCAGGGTCAGAACCAGACGGCGCGCAACGCCGCGAGCCAGCGCAGCCTCTCCTGGGAGACGAGCGCCAACGTCGCGCACTACGAGGATTACACCGCGTACCTTTCGTTCGAGCTCGTCCACTCGGTGCGCGAGCTCGGAGAGGAAGGCTACTTCGCGGACTTGGTGGGACACGAGAACGTCGCCTACCCGCCCTGGATCGTCCGCGGCGGAGGGGTGGTGAGCGTCCCTTCCCCACCCGAGGTTCCGCTCACGCTGGGCCTCGAGGGAATCCTCGTCGGACCGCGTCGCGCGGCGGACGCGAGCATCGTGGAACACGGCGCGCCCTACTCGCTGCCTGCCCACTTCTTGCTCGATGCGTCGCTCGCAACCCGCGAGATTTATCTCGCTCCGGGACACGAATCGCGCGTCGCGCTCCGCTCGCGCAATCTGTTGCGCACGCGGGGAGCCGACCCCGGGTTTTCCGGATTCGAGTATCCGCTCGCCCCGGCCGAGCTCTTCCTCGAGCTCCGACACACCTACTGATCCCGGATTTCGCGTCCCACTCGCGATCCTGCCCTCCCGCGTCGACGACGCGTGGCTCCGATCATCGCAGTCGGGCTCAGCGTAGGACGCCGATCGGTTCGACCGATCGGCATTCCCAATTGGACGAGCTCAAGTTTCTGAGCGAATCATAATCTCCAGTTGACCTCGGGTATCGGACGCGTCGGCGTGGTCCGCTTCGTTCGGGCAGCTCGGCGAGACGGAGCGGCAATCTCGAAATGAGCCGCTTCGCGCCGCTGGCGCGAAACGAATCGCCTCGTTAAGGCGGTGGAGCGATTTGCCGTTCGACGTCGTGTGGCAGCCGCGATCCGAACGCCCTCGAGCACGTCGAGCCTGGGGTGGCCCTGGCGCCGACTCTCGATGCTCGTGCCGATCGCCGCCGGGATGGGGTGTGCGCCCCACGAGCACGCGGTGCCCGAGAACGCGATCAAAGTCGGCGCCGTGCTGCCGTTCACGGGCAAAGAGGCGGCGATCGGCAGGAATCTCGAGCAAGCATTACTCCTCGCAGTGAAGGACGTGAACGCGGCCGGCGGCGTCCGCGGTCGCCCCCTCCACCTCGTGACTCGCGACAGCAACTCCGGTTCGGAGCGCGGCCTCCAAGCCCTGCTCGAGCTGCTCTATCTCGAGAAGGTCGAGTACCTCGTGGGCCCCGAGGAGAACGAGCTGGCGAACGAGATCGTGCCGGACGTCAAGGCCCTCGACGTGCTCAATCTGCTCCCCGGCTATTCCGCGCCGGCGATGAAGCGCGGTGGGACGCGCGGCGCGTGGGTGCGCCTCGCACCCTCGCCCGCGGCCATCGGCTGTGCGATGGCGCGGCAGGCGATCGCCGAGGGTGCGGAGACGGCCAACGCCATCGTCGCCCAGGACGACTACAACTCGAGCCTCGCCGCCGAGTTCAACGCACAGTTCGTGCACCTCGGTGGCCACGCGTTGCCGTCGGTCACCATCTCGGCGAGCGCCTCGTCGTACACCGCCCAGATCGCGCAGGTGCTCGATTACGAGGCCGATCGCACGCTGCTCATCGCGTATCCGGCGACGGCGTCGCTCGTTGCGACGGAGTGGACGATCCGGAATCGCCGAGGCGCCTTCACGCTGAGCCCGATGTTGCGGGCGGACGCGTTCCTGGTGAACACGCCGTTCGGCGCGCTCGACGGTTTCGAGGGCCTGTCTCCCTCGCTCAGCCTGACGAGCGAATGCGATTCGGGCACGGAGAACGGCCCCGTGGCGTGTAGCCGCGACAACGCGCGCGCGTTCTCCGATCACTTCGCGGCGCGCTGGGAAGGCGATCGCCCGTTTCCCGCCGCCCACTTCTACTACGACGCCGTGGTGCTGCTCGCGATGGCGCTCGAGCAGGAGCTCGCGAACGGCAACGACGCCCCCACCGCACCCGAGCTCCACGACGCAATCCGGGAGCTCGGGCGCAAAGACGCCGAGCCCGCACACTGGGCGCAGCTCGCGCCCGCGTTCGAAGCGATCTCCGGCGGCGAGCCGCGGCGCTACGTCGGCGCCGCCGCGGAGTACGACTTCGACGAGTTCGGCATCGCCAATCACGTCGTGTTCGACACCTGGAGCATCGAGGGCGGTGCGTTCGTCGACACGGGACACCTGATGGCGAGCTGCCCACGACACCTTTGAGCGAACGCTGATGCATGACGGCGAACGGCGAAGACGATCGAGAAAGGAACGCAGCGTGAAGCGAAACGAAATCCGGATTCTGTCGGTGTTGGGTCTCGCCCTTTCGCTGTCCGCCTGCGGCGGCGAGCCCCAGGCACGGAAGAAGGAGATCAACCGAGTTCCGGTGCCCGAGAGCTCCTTCAAGCCCGTGGAGCTCGAGCAAACCATCGGCAACTTGGTCGAGGCCATCGGCGAGACCGAGCCTACGTCGCTTCGACTCGGCATCGTGCTCAAGACGCTCACGGGCTACTGGGAGCCGGTCAAGCTCGGCGCGAACCGCGCGCTCGCGGAGCTCGAGGTTTCGGGTGTCGTCGTCGCGCCGACGGAAGCGACCGACGAAGAACGCACGAGCCGGCAGCTCGAGATCCTCGAGGAGCAACGGCTTTCCGGGTACGACGGATTCGGCGTCGCCCCGATGGCGACGGTCATCGGCGAGCAGATCGACGCGGCGGTGGACTCGGGCATTCCCGTCGTCACGATCGACAGCGATCTCGCGGGCTCGGCGCGCCACCTCTACGTCGGCACGATCAACTACGAGGCCGGCAAGACCGCCGGGGAGACGCTGCTCGGCTTGCTCGAGGGGCCGCCCGGCACGGTGATCTTGCTCGGCCACGACACGGAAGACGACTGGCCCGATGGCTACGGGCGCACGCAGGGCGCCAAGGACGTCCTCGAGGCGTCCGGGTACACCGTGCTCGTCCGGCGCACGACCTGGACGGACACCGGCGAAGCCGAGGACATCGAGGCCCTCGAAGAGCTGCTGACGACGGCCGATCCGCCCGCGGTCGGCATGATCGGCCTGTTCTCGCCGGTAGTCCGCTGCGCCAAAGCCGCCGAAACGGCGGGCCTCGGCAAAGACGACATCGTCATCGTGGGCTTCGACTTCGAGCCGGAGACGCTGAGCTACATGCGCTCCGGGTTGGTGCGCGCCACGCACGCTCAACGGCAGTACTACATGGGCTACCTCGTCCCGTACGTTCTCTATTCGTTGAACGTGCTCGGGCTCGACGAAACGCTCGCGCTCATTGCCCCGCAGATGGCGGACGACTCCCGGTTCAACGCCGGCCTCGACGTGGTGCACGCCGACCAAATCGAGGAATACAACGCATTCTTGGACTCTCTCGGCATCGGAGGCTGACGCTCACCGCCCTGCGGGGCGCTCTCGGATCGGAAACGATGGAAACGAATAGCGTATTGGACGAGCTGATTTGTCGCGCCACCCGGGAGCTCCTGCAGGGCGTCGGCCTCGACTTCCAACCGACGAGCTGCGCCGGCGTCGTGATGGAACGCGCCGCGGTCATCGGGTTCACGGGTCGTGACCTGCGCGGCGTTCTCGGCATCGGGATGACCGATTGCACCCTGAACGCGCTCGCCGCGAAGGCGAACGCCGCGCCCCACCGGGAAGACTGGCTCGGAGAAGCCGCCAATCAGCTCATCGGACGCTTCAAGAACAAGCTGCTCCGATACGGAACGACGGTGTCCATCGCTCTGCCGATGGTACTGCGCGGCGTGCGCATCCAGTTCATGACGCCCGCCGCGCCCGGCGTGTCGACCCATCGCTTCGCGAGCAGCTCGGGAGACGTTTGCGTCTGGCTCGACGTCCACGCCCGAGTCGGATTCGAGCCCCGTATCGCCCCCACCGAGAACGTCGAAGGTGTGGCGAGAGAAGGAGACTTGTTGCTGTTTTGAAGAAGATGCCGTTGAACGCCGGGGCTCCCAAGAACACCCTCGTGCTCATCGATCCGGAGATCGAGGCGAGCGGAACGCTCGCGGACCGCCTGCGCATGCAGGGGTACGCCGTCTCGATCTTCACCGACCCGGCCGAAGGAGCCCGAGTCGCGCTCGGGGATCCTCCCTGCGCCGTGATTGCGGATCTCTGGATGCCGGGAATCTCCGGCGTTCAGCTCTGCCGACTGCTCAAAGCCGAACCGGCGACGGAGAGCGTTCCCGTGATCCTGCGCGGCCCGGAGAGCCCGCGCAATCGCTTCTGGGCGGAGCGCGCCGGCGCGAGCGACTACGTCGCCAAGGGCCGCATGGGCGATCTCGTGCGCGCCCTCACCAAAGCCATCCAGAGCCGCGTCGACACCGGCGAATTCTTCACGACGTACGCGGAGCTCGACATCCGCGATCGCATCACCGCCCATCTCGATGCGGCGCTGTTCGAATCCGTGCTCGCGGCGGAAGTGCGCGCGCTCGGGACCTGCGCCGCCTTCGAGCAGCTGTTCGATCTTTTCTCGCAGTTCGTTTCGCGGGTCGCCACCTACCGGTGGTTGGCAGTCGCCACGCACCAGCCCCGTCGGCTGGGGCTACACTGTAGCCCGCGGACGCGCGAGAGCTCGGAACGCGAAGCGCGTACGGCGCTGTCGTTCGACAACGACGGCCTGGTGCTGGTGGTGGAGGACGAGGACGCGTGTGATGCCCCCCCACACGGGGCACCGCTCGTCCGCCCGATCGAGCTCGGCGGCATCCCCGTCGGTCATCTCGCGCTCTCGCTGCCCGAGGCGGCGAAGCGAGAGGACGAGAACCTCGTGACGATCGTGTCCAGGGAGCTCGGCGGCCCGCTCCGCATGGCCACGCTGATGGAAGAGTCGCAGCGGCTGGCGACGATCGACGCGCTGACGGGCCTGATGAATCGGCGCGCCCTGGTCTCGGCCCTCGAGGTCGAGCTCGAGCGCTGCCGGCGCTACGGCCACTCCCTCTGCCTGGTCCTCTTCGACGTGGATCACTTCAAGATGATCAACGATCGGCGCGGGCACTGCACGGGAGACGCCGTGCTCTCCGCCCTCGGCAGGCTCCTGCAGAGCCAGGTTCGCAAGACGGATCTGGCCGCGCGCTGGGGAGGCGAAGAGTTCGTGATCGCCCTCACGAGCTCCGGTCTCGAAGGCGCCCGGTGCTTCGGCGAGCGGTTGCGCGCCGCCATCGAGGCCCTGACGATCGAGGACGAGAAGGGCTCGATCGTATCCGTGACCGCATCGCTCGGCATCGCCGCCCACGTCCCCGGCGATACGCTGGACGCGCTGGTGGATCGCGCCGATCGGGCCATGTACGTGGCCAAGTCCGGCGGGCGCAACCGGGTCGTGGTCGCCGCGGACGACGATGCGCTGGACTCGATGATGCCCCGCAGCCCCGACTCGGGCACGCGCACGGCCCGAGCCTCGATTTTCGGCTGACGCCGCGCGGGAGGTCCGCGGACGCGAACGGCCGCGTCAGGCGTCCACGTTCTGCATGGAGCCGAGGCCCCGCAAGAAGGCACGCTGCACGAAGAAGAAGAGCACGACCACCGGAAGCGTCGTGAGCACGGAGGCAGCCATCAGGTAGTGCCACTGCGTGCCGCCGAGCTGACTCTCGTAGAACTGCAGGCCGAGCGACAGCGTGAACGTGTCCTGATCGGTGAGAAAGAGGAGCGGACCGAGCAGATCGTTCCACGAGTACGCGAACTGGAAGAAGGCGACGACCGCGAGCGCGGATTTCGAGAGCGGCACGTACGTTCGAAAGAAGATGGTCAGCTCCGACGCGCCGTCGAGCATCATCGCTTCCGGAAGCGCCTTGGGAATGCGCAAGAAGAACTGGCGCAAGAGGAAGATGTTGAACGCTCCCCCGAAGAAGCTCGGAACCCAGAGCGGGTAGAGGCTTCCGATCCACCCGAGCTCCCGGAACACCGCGTAGAGCGGCACCATCAGCACCGGGAACGGGACCATCATGGTCGCAAGCGTGATGGCGAAGAGCAGATCCCGCCCCGGCCATTCGAGGCGCGTGAAGCTGTAGGCGACGAGCGCGCTCGAGAACGTCATGCCGATGCTCGAGAGCACGCAGACGACGAGGGTGTTCTTGGTGTACTGCCAGAACGGGATGTAGCGGACGGTCTCGAGGTAATTCCGCCACTCGAACGTTTCGGGCAACCACGTGGGCGGCGAGCGCATCGTCTCCTGGATGGGTTTGAGCGACGTCGAAACCATCCAGAGCATGGGGAAGACGAAGATCAGGCACGCCGCGACGAGCGCGAGGTGCACGAGCACGCGAGCCCGAGGATGCCGGCGAAAGGTGCTGCTGAAGGGCGATCCGGCGGCGCTCACGCTCAAGCTCCGGTGTAGTGCACGCGATTGCGCCCGATGCGCACGAGCACGAGCGTCAAGCCGAGGATGATCAAGAACAGAATCCAGGCCATCGCCGACGCCTCACCCATGCGCAGGAACCTGAAGGCGCTGTCGTACAAGCGCATCGTGTAGGTGAGCGTCGCGCGCGCCGGGCCGCCACCGGTCATCACGAACGGCTGCACGAACACCTGAAGCGCGCCGATCACGCCGATGATGGCGTTGAAGTAGATCACCGGCGAGATCATCGGCAACGTGATGTGACGGAGCTTGTGCCAGAGACTCGCACCGTCGATGTCCGCGGCCTCGTACAGCACGCGCGGCACGTCCTGCATGGCGGCGAGCAGCACCACCACCGCGTGCCCCACGCTCCAGACGCTCATCAGAATGATCGAGGGCAGCGCCGTCCGCGGATCCACGAGCCACGGAATGGGCCCGATCAGGCCGAAGCTCACGGCGCCCAGGATGTGATTGAGGACGCCGTACTCGGCGTTGAAGATCCAGAGCCACGCCATGGCGCTCGCCACCATGGGCGTGAGCGCCGGCAGGAACACGAGGGTCCGGTAGAGGCTCGCGCCGCGCGCCGCCGCGTCGAGCAACACCGCGACGACGAATGCCGAGAGGAGGCCGAGCGGCAGCGAAACCGAGACGTAAATCAGCGTGTTACCGAGGGCCTTCCAGAACACGTCGTCCGCGAGCAGCTCGGCGTAGTTGCCGAGGCCGATGAAGCGCGGCACGCTGAGCACCGAGTACTCGCAGAAGCTGTACACGAGCGAGGCCATCACGGGATACGCCGTGAACACGAGCAACCCGATCGCCCAGGGCGAAAGGAACCCGAGCCCGCGCCACAGCGAAGCGTTCGCGCGCGCCGGGCGTCGCCCGCCGGTGAGCGCCCGCGCGCGCCGGTGCTGGACGGCAGCGGCGGCCACGACGCCGAGCACGAGCAGCACCACGAGCGCGATGGGAGCGAGCGTCAACGCCCGCGAGGGGGCCGCGGAGAGCCGGCGCCGCTCCCGATCCCAGGCGTTTTGCATTCGCTCCTGCGCCTCGGCGAGGGCGGCTTCGGGAGTCGCCTGCAGGAGCCAGATGCGCTGGAACATCGTCCGCGCCTCTTCGCGGTACTCCTTCCAAACGCTCATCTTCGGTTGTGCGCGCGCCCCGGGGCTCTGCGCGAGCTCCTGGAACATGCGGATGTACGGATGCCGGTGCTCGCGGAAAAACGTGTCGCTCACCTCGCGCAGCGGCGAGTTCTTGCGCTGCCCGAGGGCGAGCCGCTCGGTCATCTCCTGCTGGGCCAAGAACGCGATGAACTCGAACGCCTCGCGCGGATGCCGCGCACCGCGCGGAATCACGAGCATGTCGGAGTCCACGTAGGCGACCGGCGGATCGCCCTCGCGGGCGCTCGGAAACGGCGCGGCGCCCCACTCGAGCTCCGGCGCGAACTGCTCGATGTAGTTCGCGAGCCAGATCCCCTGGAAGACCATGGCGAGCCGGCCCGCCATGAAGGGGTCCTCGGCGGAGGCGAGGTTGCCGAAGCTCGAGGCGAGCCGCCGCAACACCGGTACGCCGAACCGCTTCGCGTAACTCTGCACCCAGGTGTACGCCTGCCGGTTCTCGGGCGAGTCGAGCAGGATGCGCGCGTCGCCGTCCCACAGCTCCGCCCCGAAGAATGCGCCCCAAAAGAACGGGAAGTACGAGGGAGTCGCCGGCAGGAAGCCGACTCTTCGGATGTTGCCGTTCTCGACCACCGTCAGCCGCTCGGCGAACGCGTCGAGCTCGGCGATGGTGCGCGGCGGGCGCTCCGGATCGAGCCCTGCCTCGCGGAACAGGCGCTTGTTCCAGTGCAGGCCGGTGACGACGGGCACGGAGGGCACCCCGTAGAGCACGCCGCGGTAAACCCCCATGTCCCAGTAGAGCGGCAAGTACCGCTCGGCGTGAACGAGCGTTCCGCGCGCGAAGTCGTCGAGCGGCGTCAGCGCATCGCGCGCGGCGAAGTCGACGACGTCGTTCGCCGCGACTCCGGCGAGGTCCGGCGGATTGCCGCCAGCCGTCGCGATCAACGTCTTTTGCCCAATCGAGGAGACCGAGACGTACTCGACGTAGATACGGTCTTGCGAGCGATTGAACGCGTCGACGACGGCCTGCATCGCGGCGCGCTCGAAATCGACCCATTTCTCCCAGTAAACGACGCGGACCCGCCCTCCGGCCGCTCGCTCGGACTCCGGGCTCGCGGCACGCGCCGTCGGAGCGAGCGCGCAAACGCACGTCAGCACGAGGAGCGCGAAAAGGAGGCGCACGCCGCCGCGTACGCGCGGACGGGCTCGGAATCGCCACGGACGGCTGCTCGGGGCCGCGCCTCTCGCCGACAACTGCACGAAAACCTTGGCCTCTATGCCATGGCGGACGCGCGCGGCAAAGCTCCTCGCGGCAAAAGCGAACGGATTCGAGGCCCCTCTCCGGCGCTTTCCCGATTTCTAGGCTAATACGTCCGCGCGAGACGGACATGGCCTACGACGAGCTCGGCTTGGAGGGACGCGTCGCGGTGGTGCTCGGCGGTACTTCCGGTATCGGCAAGCAGATCGCTCTCGGCCTCGCCCAAGCGGGCGCGGACGCGGCTGCTGCGCCGCGCCGGGCGAG
>QGUH01000815.1 GCA_003242355.1 Pseudomonadota bacterium | reverse complement strand
GGAATACAGGTTTAATACCGGCTTCTGGGGTTCGGAATGGAGCTTCGGGAGCGCACCCAGGCGGGCCTCAACGACTGTCGGAGCGCGCTGGTCGAGGCCGAAGGCGACATGGAAAAGGCCGTCGAGATCATTCTCAAGAAGGGTCTCGCGAAGAGCGCGAAGCGCGCGGGAGCGGTCGCGACGGAAGGCCTCGTGGTCGCTCGCCTGGCGGCGGACAACAAGAGCGGCGTGCTCGTCGAGGTGAACATCCAGACCGACTTTGCCGCGCGCAACGAGGAGTTCGTGAAGTTCGCCGAAACCGTCGCGGACATCGCGCTCAAGGCGCGGCCGTCGGCGGATCTCGGAGCCGAGCCGTTCCCGTCGGGCGGCACCGTCGAAGAGGCGCGTCAGGCGCTGGTCGGCAAGCTCGGCGAGAACATCACCGTGCGCCGCTGGGAGCGCGTCGCGATCGACGGCCCGGGCAAGGTGCACGCCTACGTCCACATGGGCGGGAAGATCGGCGTGGTGCTGGCCGCGCGCGCCGCGAGCGACGCCGTCGCCGAGTCGGCGGACTTCGCCAAGTTCCTCGACGACACCGCGATGCAGATCGCGGCCATGGCGCCCCTCTATCTCTCGGGTGGTGAGATTCCGGAGGAGGCGCGCAAGAAGCAGAGCGAAATCTACGCGGCCCAGCTCGCCGAGGAGGGCAAGCCGGAAGCGGCCCGTCCCAAGATCATCGAGGGCAAGCTCGCGAAGTGGCAGAAGGAAGTATGCCTTCTCGAGCAGGAGAGCGTCCTCGAACCGGGCAAGACGGTCGATGCCCTGCGCAAGGAGCTCTCGGCGCGGGTCGGCGGCGAGGTCACGCTGAGCCGCTTCGTGCGTTTCGAGCGCGGCGAGGGCATCGAGAAACCTCAAGGCGACGACTTCGCGGCGGAGGTCGCGAAGATGGCCGGCGGCGGTTGAGCGCCTCCGGCTCGCGCCGCGGGCCATTCGGACCGCGGCGAACACTGCCGATGATCGCGCCGGGCGCGCGGTGCTCCGTGCACGCGCCCCCGGCGCGACGCATTTCCGGCTCCCGCCGGTGCGGAGTCTCACGCGCGCCCTTCGGCGCGTCCGTGCGAAGGGGAGGGGATGCTCCGTGAATCGGCTCTGCGCGATCTCGGTCAACCTCGACGCCATCGAGCACTACCACGGGATTCACGCGCTCCCGCCGCCGGATCCCGACGTTTCCCGCGCCGCGTACGATCGCGCGCTGCGACGCGTGCTCGATTTCGGAGCGGAGCAGCGGGTGCCGCTCACGCTGTTCGTCGTTGCGCGCGACGCGCTGCACCTGTCGAGCGCGCTGCTTCTGCGCGAAGCCGTCGCTCGGGGGCACGAGATCGGAAATCACACGCGCGACCACCGCTCCGATCTCGTCTTTCGGTCGCGTGACGAACAGCTCGAGCAAATCGAGGGCGCGCGCGAGCTCCTCGAAAGCGCGCTCGCGGTCAAGCCGGTGGGGTTCCGGGCTCCCGGCTACGTCGTGAGCGACGAGCTGCTCGAGATCGTCGAGCACACGGGGCACCGCTACGATTCGTCGCTCCTCCCATCGCCCGCGTTCCACGCCGCACGAGCGGTTGCCGTCGCGGCGCTCGGCTTTCGGCGTCGCCGCACGAGCGCAGCCGTCGGAACGCACAGCGTTGCGCGCGCGCCGCGCCATCCGTACCGCATCGGCCGTCCCTACACGGTTCCCGGCGAGGGGCTGATCGAGCTTCCCGTGCACGTCACGCGCGGCCCGCGGCTTCCGTTCACCGGCACCGCGTTGATCCTCGCGGGCCGTCTCGGAGCGCGCGCGCTCACCGAGCTCGTCGTCGGCGAATCGTTCGTCCATCTCGCGATCAACGCGCTCGACTTCCTCTCGCTCGACGACGGCCTCGACGCGCTGCGCGGTTATCGCCCCGACCTGCGCATTCGTCTCCCCGACAAGCGCAGCATCCTCGCCGCCGTGCTCCATCAACTGCGCGCCGCGGGCTACGTCTTCGTGCCGCTCGAACGCGTCGCAGCGACGATGGTTTGATTCTGCTCGGGCGCGGTGGCAGTGGCGAGCGTCAAAGCCACGTCGAACGTCGTGGCAGCGACCGGTCGTGTGAGCGCTCTCAAGCGTAGGGGGCGAGGAGCGTCGAAGCGAGATCGAGCCTGAGCGCGATCGAGCGCGTGGCGGCGACGATGGTCGAGACCACGTCGAACGTCATGATAGCGACGGCCGTGTGAGCGAGCCCAAGCGCGGGGGACGAGGATTGTCTGACGCGATCGAGCGCGTGGCGGCGACGCGCGTCAAAACCACGTCAACAGTGATAGGTCGTGTGAACTTTGCTCGAGCGCGGCGAGGGCACATCGGGCGAAAGTGCGTCGCGGCGAGAACGCGTCGCGGCGAGAACGCATCGTGGTGAGAGCGCATCGTGGTGAGAGCGCATCGTGGTGAGAGCGCATCGCGGCGAGAATCGTCTGAGCTCAAACCGATCTATCGCGGCGCACGGGCCGATGGTTCAACCAACCGGCCCTACCGATGGTCGGTCCGCTCACCGCGTCGAGCGCGCTCCGCCACCCACGTGCCACTGAACGCACGCACCATCACGCCGCTACTCGTTCTTCCGGCGTTCTGCGCCGACGTCACGCATACATTGGTCGGCTGGCGGTTCTGTGTCGCACGGAGATCTCCTGGAAATTCGAGCAGTTCCGTACCGCTGGTCTCACTGTGGGGCGCCGTATTCTCGTGTGGCGAAAAGATCAGTTGACACGCGACAGCAAAGGCAGAAGCATCCCGCCCATGGCGAGACTTCCTAGGTACCTGTGGACGACTGGTTTGAG
>QGUH01000814.1 GCA_003242355.1 Pseudomonadota bacterium | reverse complement strand
ATTTCTCAATCTTCCTTTTGGGCGGGGGGTTAGATTTTTATAAGGGACAGCTCGATGGCCGAGCGGACGTTTTGCGCCGTTGCCTGGCCCTGCACGGTGAGCATCGCGACGTCGAGCGCGTACAGGCGGTGCTCGTACACGTGGCCGCACGCGCCGGAGCCGAAGTAGCTCGCCATCCCGCCGGCGCTGAACCCGCCTTGTTTGGCGCCGTTGTCCAACGTGCCGGCAGGCAGCCCCGCGGACAGCATGGTGGTGGTCGCGGGGATGTCGTAAAGCGCCCAGTGCACGAAGCCGTTGCTCAAGTCTTGCAAGACGATGGCGTAGCTCTGCGTGCCTTCGGGGCCCGGCGTCCAGCTCATCTCGGGCGACGTGTTGGAACCGCCGAGCATCGGGCTGACACTCTCCTGCGGATACAGCGGGCACGTGGCGGTCTCGTCCGCCGTGCAGTCGTCGTTGTCCACGGCGTCCCAAGCGGGGCTCGACAGGGCGAAGCCTTCCGGCTCTCCCCCGCCCCCCGAGCCGCCGCCACCCCCATCACCGCTCTGACCGCCGCCGCTCTGGCCACCTTCCCCGCCGACACCGCCACCGCTCTGGCCGCCCGCGCCGCCGCTCTCGCCGCCGGCACCGCCGCCACTCTGGCCGCCGGCCCCACCGTTTTCGCCGCCCGCGCCGCCGCCACTTTCTCCTGCGGCGCCCCCGCCGCTCTCGCCGCCCATTCCGGCCGACGTGTTGCCGGCCGCCGTGCCGCCCGCGCCGCCGCCGGCGCCGCCCGCCGCGTCGCCGCCGCCGCCCGCGTTGCCGCCCGATGGGTTTCCGGCCGTGCCCGCGCCGCCCGACATGCCGCCGGTGACGAGCATGCCGCCCGAGCCAGCCGTCGGTGTTCCGGCGGAGCCGCCGCTGCTGGTGCCGCCGGTTTCCGAGCTCGGCGCCGGCCCCGGGCTGCCGCCGCCGCACGCGACAGTGGTCAACAAAACTCCGAGCCCAACCGAGAACCGCAGGCGCGTCATGCGCGATGGATACTCGCGTGAAGGTCAGTCGTCGAGAGCGCGAATGCGCGGATTGGTTCGCATGCACGCAGGCGTTGCAGCATTCCAATCGAGCTGTCCCTTGCGCGTGCCGCTCGTGAGCGCACGTCCGCTCGCGTCGGCGCGCTGCCCGCGACTGCGAATGCGACTGCGACTGCGGCGAGAAACGACTCGCGAGCGGTGCGCGCCCTGCAGTTGGTGCCGTGGCTACCGTTGTCGGGAGCGCAAGCGTTTGGTGGCGTGGCTCCCCTTGTCGGGAGCCCGAGCAGTTGGTGCCGTCGCTACCCTTGTCGAGAGCCCGAGCAGTTGGTGTCGTGGCTACCGCTATCGGTCCGCGCCGTGTCGGTGCCAGCGCGCAGAGTCGAAGCAGCACGCGCCCAGCACGGAGCGTGCGATCACGACGGGCGCGAAGGCGGCGAAAAGACGCCAGCATCGGGCTGAAATCCAGGCTTCGACAGAAACTTTTCGAGCGCTCGAAGTCCGCTTCGCGGAGCTTCACGAAAAAACGCGGAGTGTGCGGCGAACCGGGAGGCGCTTACCGAAATTGGCGCCTTTTCCGAGATGCCCCCGTTGCGTCTCGCGGCGAGAACGGTAGCAATCGGGCGTGGGTCGAGACATGGTCATGCGAACGCCTTTTTTCTCCGCAGCCCTGGTCGCGCTGCTCGCCTGCAGCTCCGAGCTGCCGGGCCCCAACCCCAACACGCCTGACCCCGCCGCAACCGGCGGGGTGGCTTCGGCGAACGGAGGCGCACCAGCGTCGAGCGGTGGAGTCTCGGGAGCACCCGCCACGAATACGGGCGGCTCGGCAGGAGCGGGCACGGGCGCCACGGCGCCGGAAGGCGGCAAGACGGGAACCGGCACGGGCGCGACCAGCGGCTCGCCCACGGCGGGAACGGGCGCAGGCGGGGATGGCAACGCCGGGGCGGGCGCAACGAGCGGGGCTCGGAGCACCGGCGGCGTGGCGAACGCGGGCGCACCGAACGGCGGTACCTCCGGAGACGGCGGCATGGCGAACGCGGGCGCCGCGGGAGACGGGGGCGGCTCGAACGCGGGCGCCCCGAGCACGGGCGGTGCCCCGAATACCGGAGGCATGTCGAGCGCCGCGGGAGACGGGGGCGGCTCGAACGCGGGCGCGCCGAGCACGGGCGGCATGCCGAACAACGCCACGACGTTGGCCGCGAAGTACGAGGGCTACTTTTCGATCGGCGCTGCCGTCGATTCGCAATCGGTGTCCACGCACGCCGACCTGCTCCGCAAGCACTTCAACAGCATCACTCCCGAGAACGAGATGAAGTTCGAGTCCCTCCAGCCGAGCGAGGGGAACTTCACGTTCGCGGATGCCGATCGCATCGTCGATTTCGCGACGCGGAACGGCATGAAGGTGCGGGGGCACGCGCTCGTTTGGCATACCCAGAACCCGTCGTGGCTCTTCTCGAACGGAGCGGGCGGGACCGTTTCTCGCGAGGTTTTGCTCACGCGGATGCGCAACCACATCGACACGGTGATGCGCCGTTACCGCGGCAAAGTGTACGCCTGGGACGTGGTCAACGAGGCCATCATGGAAGATGGCAGTTACCGCGACGGCAACGAGGAGGAGGGCAAGCAGAGCCGCTGGTACCAGATCCTCGGAGAGAGCTACATCGCCGAGGCGTTCAAGGCGGCGCACGAGGCCGACCCGGACGCCAAGCTCTTCTACAACGACTTCTACAACTACATCCCTGCCAAGCATCAGGGCATCTACGAGATGCTCAAGGGGCTGCTCGAGCAGGGCCCGTCTCTTTTAAAAATATCCCAGCCCACCAAACC
>QGUH01000813.1 GCA_003242355.1 Pseudomonadota bacterium | reverse complement strand
CTCGCGAAAGGCGAGGATGCGCGAGCGCCGGCGCTCGACGCGCCGAAGGTCCCGAGTGGACCGGACGGATACGGCGACTACGACGAGGACGCCTGGTATCGGGAGCGCGACGAACGCCGGCGCAGCGAGCCCTTCGGTGGATACACGGAGGACGAATCGGTGCGCGCTCGCTTCAGCCCGGGAGACCGACGGCACCCGGTGCGAACGGGAACCGACACCGCCTTCGTTCCGCGTGGGTACCGTGGCGTCGGGCCGCGCGGCTATCGCCGATCCGACGAGCGCATTCGCGAGGACGTCTGCGATGCGCTCACCGAGCACGACTCCATCGACGCGAGCGACATCGACGTGGTGGTCCAGGCCGGAGTGGTGGTGTTCGGCGGCACGGTTCCCGATCGGCGCATGAAGGCGCTCGCCGAGGGAGTGGCTTACCAGTGTAGCGGAGTGCGCGACGTGCAGAACGAGCTCCGCGTCGTACCCGTCGTGAGGCGCGCGATGGACGTTGGTGACGCTCGCGAAGGCCCGCCGTGACTCAATCGAGCAGCACACCGCATCCTCTGACCGGTGCGAGCCCGCCCGACGCGCGGTCGTCCACCCCACGGGGACGAGCGCCCGAGCGTCGCGCGGCGAGCACGCCGTTCGGCCCGGGCGTTCGCCTGGGCCGCCCCTTCGGATTCGAGGTTCGGGCGGACTTCAGCCTGCTCGCGATCTTCGTGCTCGTGCTGTTGAACCTCGGGCTCGGAGTCTTCCCGGCGTGGCACCCGGACTGGAGCCCGGCGCTGCGATGGGGCATCGCCTTCGGCGCTTCGGTTCTGTTCTTCGCCTCCGTGCTCGTTCACGAGCTCTCTCACGCGATCGTCGGACGCAAGCTGGGGATTCCCGTGAGCGGCATCACGCTCTTCATGCTCGGCGGGCTCGCCCACGTGGAGCGCGAGCCGGAACGTCCGCAGGCGGAGCTGCTCATGGCCGCGGTCGGGCCGCTGAGCAGCATCGGCATCGGTCTCGTCACCGGGCTGCTCGCGGCATCGCTCGGTGCGGGAGCCGTCGTCGACGCGGAGGATCCGATGGCACGGCTGCGGAGCCTCGGACCGCTCGCGACCCTTCTGCTCTGGCTCAGCCCCGTCAATTTGATCCTCGGCATCTTCAATCTCCTGCCGGGGTTTCCGCTCGACGGAGGGCGCGTGCTCCGCGCCGCTCTGTGGTGGGCCACGGGAGACCGGCGCACCGCAACGCGGTGGGCTTCCGGCGTGGGCCAGGCGTTCTCGTGGGCATTCATCGCCATCGGCGTCTTGATGGTGTTCGGATTCCGCTTTCCGATTTTCGGCGGCGGTCCGGTTCAGGGCATCTGGCTCGTGCTCATCGGGTGGTTCTTGAGCAGCGCCGCACGAGCGAGCTACCGGCAATTGCTCGTCGATCAAGCACTCGCGGAAGTTCCGGTGCGGACGCTGATGTTCACCGGGGCCGCGGTGGTTCCGGACGACACCGATCTCGACGTGCTCGTGCACGAGTGGCTCTTTCGCGGCAATCAGCGCTGTTTCGCCGTGACGCACGGCGAGGAGTTCCGCGGGCTCGTGTGCCTTCGCGACATTCGCAGCGTTCCGGAGGCACGGTGGACGGAAACCCGCGTCGAGTCCGTGATGACGCCCGCCTCGGAGCTCGTCACGGTATCGCCCAGCGACGACGCGCGGGACGCGCTCCGCGTGCTCGGAGAGCGCAACGTGGATCAGGTGCCGGTCGTGGAAAAGGGGCGATTGCTCGGATTCGTGCGTCGCGAAGATCTCCTGCGCTGGATTGCGCTGCGCGAGGGTCTCGTCTGAAACCGCGCCGAACGAGTGTGTGATCCCGTCCGAGAACGTGGTAAGGAACTTTCCGTGACGCATTCCAAAGCCGCCGTGCGGCGCACCTCTCAGGCCGATTGTCGCGAGCCGACGAACCTCGCCGGTTCTCGCGACGTCATCGAGCGCGGCGCCGAGGCGGTCGCCCGCGTCGTGCCGCCGGAGCTCGTTCGCGCGAGCGTGCAGCTCGTCCTCGAAGGAATGCGCCTCGCCGGAATGGCCGAGACGGAGAGCCTCGAGCTCGAGAGTCGCAAACGGAGCGTCGAGCGAACGCTCGCACAATAGAGGATTGTCGCGTGAGCCGCTTTCGTACCCGCAATCTGGAAGCCGCGCAGCGCGCGGCGGAGCGTCGCCGTCGTGAGGACGAGGCGCCGCGCCTTCAGGAGCTCGTGCCGGAGCTCGAATCCTTGAGGTTCGAAATCGAGGAACACCGCGCTGGCCTCGTGCTCCCCGAATCGACGCACATTCGCCGCGTGTCGGTCGAGCACGCTCCGGCGCTGTTCGAGATTCCGTGTCTCGATTCGTGGTGCAAGCAGGGCGGGCACGACATCACCAGCGCCGTCTTGCGCGCGCTCCGCGCTCGGTCGGAGCGATTCGACGGGGAGCACGCGTGCCCGGGCCGTACCGGTGGAGCGGATTGTCAACGCGTGCTCCGCTTCGTCGGCATCGCGACGTATCGCTCCGAGCCCGGCGAAAAGCCCGGCACGACGAACGGTTGAGCCCCACCGCGCCCGTCGTCCAGAACGACGATTGGTGCACGCGCGGGCGGCTACCGTCCGGGGCGCGGGCCTCGCCCGAACGAGAGCGTCGAATCCAAGCTGGGGAGCAGGGGAGCTCAGGGCCCACCGGTTGCCGTCGGTAGGCTTCACGCCGACGAGAGCGCTGCTGTAGAAGCGCCCAAGTGATGAGGCAGCTCGGGCTGCGCCCGTACCCTCGGCGGGCTTCGCGCTGGTCCGACGAGAGCGCCTGCCGGGGCAAAAAGCGTCCAAACTACGAGCAGTTC
>QGUH01000032.1 GCA_003242355.1 Pseudomonadota bacterium | reverse complement strand
GGTGTAGGCGCGGATGGTGCCGCGGGGAAGCACGGTGGCGTTGGCGCCGAGGGTGGCCCCCCCCCCGACGAGGGTGCGAGCGAACTCGCTCTTGCGGGAGACGAAGGCGCGCGGATGGCGAACGTTGGTGAAGACGGCGGAAGGGCCGACGAAGACGTCTTCTTCGAGCTCGACGCCGGAGTACAGGCTGACGTTGTTCTGGATGCGGGAGCGCGCGCCGATGCGCACGCCGCCCGCCACGAAGCAGCCCTGGCCGAGCATGGCGCCGGGGCCAATCCGCGCGCCGGCCATGACGTGGCAGAAGTGCCAGACGTGCACGCCGGGGCCGAGCTCTGCGCCGGGATCCACCACCGCCGTCGGATGGACGCGGATGGCGGGGTCGGAGCTCACGCGGAGACCTTGCGCACGGCGAGGTAGAGGCGTTCGTCGCCGATTCCGTGCTCGCGCGAGTCGGCGGCGCGCTCACCGAACCGAACCGCCGTGCCGAGGCACTCGCGCGCGATCTCGTCGGAGTGCTCCCTGGCCACGCGCAGGATGCGCTCGGTGCCGTCGAGGGCGATCTCCACGCGGTCGGTGAACTCGAGGCCGAGCTCTTTGCGCGTGGCCTGCACGCGGCTCAGAAGCTCGCGGAACAAGCCCTCGTCGATGAGGGCGTCGGTGAGCGTGGTGTGCAGGACGACCACGCCGATGCGCCCGGTTTCGGCAGCGAATCCCGCCGCGGCCTCGACCTGGACCTCGATTTCCTCGGGGCCGAGCTCGACGAGCTCACCCCCGCCGACGTCGAGACGCACGCGCCCGTGCTCGGCGAGCTCGGCGTGCAAGCGCGCGCCGTCTGCGCCGTCGAGAGCGCGTTTGACGGCCTGGACGCCCTTACCGAGGCGCGGTCCGAGCGCGCGGAAGTTCGGCTTCAGCCGGAAGGAGACGGCGCCCTCGTCGTGCGAGAAGGCCATGAAGCGCAGCTCGTGCACGTTGAGCTCTTCGCGAATCAGGTCGGCATACGGAGCGAGCCGTTCCTGCCATGCCGGGTCGTTGAGCACGACGTCGGCGCGCGCGAGCGGCTGGCGCACCTTGAGCTTCTGCGCCGTGCGCGCGCGCAGACCCAGGCTCACGATGTCGCGCACGGCGCGCGTCTCGGCCGAGAGGCGCTCGTCGATGCGGCTCTCGTCCACGGTCGGGAACGCGTCGAGGTGTACGCTCGCCTTGGCGTTCGGCATCCCCGCGCGCACGACGAGGTTCTGATAGAGCTCCTCGGCGAAGAACGGCAAAAACGGCGCGATGAGCCGCGAGATGGTGACGAGCGCCTCGTAGAGCGTGGTGTACGCATCGAGCTTGTCTTGCTCGAGCCCCGGGCCCCAGAAGCGCGCGCGGCTGCGGCGCACGTACCAGTTGGAGATGCTCTCTGCGAGCTCGATGAGGACCTGCGCGGCGTCGTAGATGAGGTAGCCGTCGAGCGCCTGGCGCACGGCGCGCACCGAGAGCTCGAGCTCGCTCGCGAGCCAGCGATCGAGCAGCGCGCGCTCGGCGATGGGACGGCCCGCGCAGCGCGCCTCCGCCGGCCGATAGCCGTCGATGTTCGCGTAGATGGTGAAGAAGGAGTAGACGTTGCGCAGCTTGATCTGAAACTCCTTCTGCAGGAGCCGAACGTTGGTCAAGCTGTGGCGCGTGTTGCTCCAGGGAGGCGACGCCGCGTAGAAGAACCAGCGGAACGCGTCGGCCCCCGGCGCGGGTCGGCTCGGGTCGTCGAGCGTGACGCGCGCTTCCGTGGGCAACCGCGGCACCTCGGCCGGCGCCGTGTCGAGGCCGCGTGGAGCGGGCACCAGGCCGAGCTGCGCCCGATCTTCGGACGAGAGCAACGCCACGCGCCGCGGCAGCTTCTTGTGCACGCGCACGGTCAGCTCGAGCGCTCGATCCTCGACGCCCGGCCGATACGCGCGGAGCTTCGCGCCCTCCTCGAGGTCCATTCCTTCGAGGTCTTCGCGAGCAATCCACACCTCGCCGCGCGGCACCTGGAGGTCGAACGCGCGCTCGAGCACCGCGAAGTCCATGCGCACGCGGTCGAGGATGATCTCGGGCGGCGTGTAATTGCCGCGGCTCTTGCTCTCCTTCCTTCCTTCGCGGTCGCCCACGTGCCCGAGCACGATGCACGTGCGGAACGGCAGCGGATAGCCGCGAACGTACGACAAACCGAGCCGCTTCTGCGTCTCCTCGTCGAACACGAGGGAAGCGACCATGAGCAGCGAGTAAAACCAGCCGCGCGTCTGGTCGATCGCCTCACTGATGAAGTCCGCCGGGAACGCGGCGTCGAAGCGCTCCTTCGACCCGGGGACGTGCGGGAAGCCCCACTGGGCGAAGGGCATGCACCCCGAGTCGAACCACACGTCCACCACTTCGGGAACGCGGCGCATGGTGGCGCCGCACTGCGGGCACGGGAAGGTGACCTCGTCGATCCACGGCTTGTGGACCATGAGGTGCTCGTTGAGCTTCGGGTTCTTGCGCCGCTCTTCGTAGAAGGCCGCGAACGCGTCGGGGTTTCGGGATTCGATCTCGGCGACGCTCGTCGGCGCGTGGCGGTGTTCGGGATCGTTGGTGCAGATCCAGACGTTCAGCGGCGTGCCCCAGTACCGCTCGCGGCTCAGCGCCCAATCGACGTTGTTGCGCAAGAAATCGCCGAAGCGCCCTTCTTTGATGTGCTCGGGCAACCAGTTCACCGCCTGGTTGTTCTCGAGCGCGCGATCGAGCCGCGCCGTCGTGCGGATGAACCACCCGGGGCGCGCGAGCTGGATCAGCGGGTCGTTCTCGGAGCGCCAGCAGAAGGGATACTCGTGGCGATAGAGCTCCTCGTGAACGAGCAGCCCGCGCTCGGCGAGCTCGCGGATGATGTCGCGATCGGCGTCTTTCACCCAACGGCCCGCGTACTTTTCGAGCTCGGGCTTGAAGCGCCCGTCGGGGTTCACCGCGCAGACGAGCTCGACCTCGTCGGGATTTCGGTAGCGCCTGAGCTCGCGCTTGTGCGCCTCGTGGTCGTCCTCACCGAACGCGGGCGCGACGTGCACGATGCCCGTGCCGGTGTCGAGCGTGACGAAGTCGGCGAGGATGACGCGGAAGTAGAGCGCATCGTCGCCCCCGTCGCAGAGCGCGACCCGCCGCTCGCCGAGGCGCGCGTAGTACACGTCGAAGGGCGGCACGTAACGGCGCCCCGCGAGCGCTTCGGCCGAGCGCGTCTCTCGGACGACGAGCTTTCTACCGAGCTTTTGCTCGAGCGCCGGGCGCAGCGCCGTCGCCACGATCAATCGCCGGGCGCGGAGCTCCGGCGCGGGCTTTGTGGCGTCGCCCTTGCCGTCGAGCGGCTCGCCGATCTCGACGACGTCGAAGGTCACGCCGGGCTTGATCGCCGCATACGTGTTGGAAGGCAGCGTCCAGGGCGTCGTCGTCCAGACGACGAGCGCCGTCTCGGGCTCGTCGACCAGCGGGAACGCGACGAAGACGCTCGGGTCGTCGACCGTTTTGTAGCCGAGGCCGACCTCGGCGCTCGACAGCGCGGTGCCGCCCTGCGCCCACCACCAAACGACCTTGTGCCCTTGATAGAGGAGGCCCTTGTTGAAGAGCTCCGAGAGCGCCCACCACACGCTCTCGACGTAGCTCCGGTGGTAGGTCACGTACGCGTCGTCGAGGCTCACCCAGAACGCGATGCGCTCGGTCAGGCGCTCCCATTCGGTCGTGTACCGGAACACGCTCTCGATGCAGCGCTGGACGAACGGTTTGACGCCATACTGCTCGATCGCCGCCTTGCCGTGGATGCCGAGCTCCTTTTCGACCTCCACCTCGACCGGCAGGCCATGCGTGTCCCAGCCACCCTTGCGGAGCACGCGCGCCCCTTGCATGGCGTGGTAGCGGGGAAACAGGTCCTTGACGACGCGCGTGAGCACGTGGCCGTTGTGGGGCAGGCCATTGGCGGTCGGCGGCCCTTCGTAGAACACGAAGTCGCGCGCATCCGCGGGGACCTCGCGCACGGAGCGCTCGAAGATGCGCCGCTCCTTCCAGAGCTCCAAAATCCGGCGCTCGTACTTGGGAAAGTCGAGCTCGGCGGGAACGGGTTCGAACGGCAGATCCGCGGACATGAGGGGGCGAGCCTATACCACGGGATCGTGCTCGGGACAGCGCGAGCCCGGCGCGACGCGGCACGCGCCGAACCCGCGTCATTTCCGCTCGAATCGCGCAACTTTGGCCGCTGCACGCCCGGACGCACCGCTCGCACGCGCCTCGACGTGGACAGCAGCTCCCGGCCGAAACCCACGCCGAGAAGCTCGTCACCCTCGGCGCGCACGCTCGGCAAGATGCTCGGCCGCGCCTCATCGAAGCCGCGTCGCGCTCGCCATCGGCGCGAACGCTCGGCAGGATGCCCGACCGCGCCTCATCGAAGCCGCGTCGCGCTCGCCGTCGGCTCAATGCTCGGCAAGACTCGGCCATGCCTCATCGAAGCCGCGTCGCGCTCGCCATCGGCGCGCACGCTCCGCTCCCATGCGGTGCGGAGGCTCGGCCGCCGTTAGTTTGCAAGGAACTTGGGGTTCTTGCGGGCGATCTCCTCGTTCAAGTAGCCGGCGTAGGTGACCCAGCCGGCGTACGGCACCATCATCCACGACGCCTTCCGATCGACGACGCGCGCCTGCATCACGTACGCGGCCAAGCTGCCCCAGAGCGCAATCAAGTCTTGGAGCGCGGCATGCGTGCGGTGTCGCCCGAAGAAGACCCGCGTCCAGTTGGTGTTCAGGGCGAGCTGCGTGCCCCAGAGCGCGAGCGCGCGTGCTCGCTCGGGAGAGGGCGGCCGCTTCCAAATGCGGTAGCCCGAGAGAGCTTGCAGGGCGAAGAGGCCCGTCCACACCGGTCCGAATATCCAGTCGGGCGGAGCGCCTTTCGGTTTCGCGAGCAGCCGGTACCAAAGCTTCTTCCCGCGACGAACCTCGCGCGCGCCGAGCACCGCGCTCAGTATCGTGAGTCCTCCGAACGCGAGCAGCGCCGCCGCGGATCGCGTCTTGTCGCCTCTCAGTACGCCCGCGTACCGTGCAGGATCCATGTCTTTTCGCACTGGCAAGCGTCGTACCAAGCGCGCCGAAACGCGCGGACGACGCGTCGGCAGCGGCGGCAGTGCGCCTCGGGTCGTGCCTCGACTTCGCAGTGAGGCTCCCCTGTGCCGGCGCCACGCTGGCCGCGTGGCATTCTTTCCCGACGGGCGTTCCCGACGAACGCCCACCGCTCCCGCGAATCGCGCGCAAGCAGATTCCGCCGAGCCCGTCCGGCTCCGTCCACTCCGGAGCGTTCCGAGCGCTTCCGGCGCGTCAGGAAAACGGTCGGTCGTCCGGGGGACCAGAAGCCGCCGTGCGAGAGGACGGCTCGGCACGCAACCGGTTCCGCACCAGAACCGGAAGTCCGCGCGGAATCGGGGTCTTTCGGAGCCTAGACGCCGTATCCGCGGGTTCGCTTCGGGGACGGCCTTCCGGCGCGGGCCCCGCGTCGGGCACGGCGATCGATACGCGGGCCTTGCATCAGGAGAAAATACTTGCCGTAAGCCCGTTCGAACGTCGCTCGCCCTTGGCACAAGCACGCGAAGCGCGCCCGTGCGGTGCGAAGGGCTCGACGCGGCCTCCCGAGGCGTCGCCCGCACCGAGGCGCTCGAGGGGACACGCGAGAGACACCGACTGGAAAGACGACTGTTGAACGAGCCGAGGAGGCGCCATTAGTATGCGCGCCATGAACTTGACCCGTGTTGCCACCGCTGCCGGCCTCGCAGCAACTTTCGCACTTTGTGCCTGCGGTTCCGACGAGACGATCGTTGCCGTGAACTTCGACTTCGATGGAGTCGGCTCCGCCACTTCGATCGCGCTCGAGATCAACCAGAGCGGCTCCACCGTGAGTCGGCAGCTCACCAACCTGGCAACGACCACGTCTGACGACGGCGTTACCACGCTCAACAGCTTCTATGAGCGCGTCGCCGTGCCGGAGTCGTGGAGCGAAGCCCCCGCTACCGTCCGGGGCACCCTGCTCGACCCGGGCGGCGCCACGGTCTACGTCAACGAGACGGTGGTCACCATCCAACCCGGCGGCGCCGTCGCGGCGTTCCTCAGCTACCCGCCGAAGACGGAAGAGCCCGAGCCCGAGCCCGAGCCCGAGCCCGAGCCCGACCCGACGGGTACCGGTGGCACCGGCGGCACCGGCGGTGACGGCAACACGGCGGGCATGAACGGCGGTGGCGAAGGCGGCACTGCCGGCAACGGTGGTGGCGAAGGCGGCACCTCCGGCAACGGCGAGACCTGAGCCCCTTCTGGGGGCAGCCTGAAAGCGAGCCGAGCGCCGCGCCGCTACCGGCGGTGCTCGGTTCGCATTCATGGGGCGAGCTCGACACTGAGCGAGCTCGCCCCTTTGCCGTGGCGCGAACGGTACGGCGTCAGCGCGCGATGCCGAGGGCTCGAATCAGCGCGCGCGGATTGGTGTCGCCGAACACGGCGCCGATCGCGGCGACGCCTGCGGCACCGTTCGCGCGGCAGGCTGCGGCGTTTTCGCTCGTCACGCCGCCGAGGGCATAAACCCGAGCACGCCCCGCAGCGGCCCGCTGCAACGCGGCGAGCCCGAGCGGCGGGCGGCCTTTGCGGGCATCGAAAACGGGTGAGAGCAACACGGCGTCGGCGTCGGACGAAAGCGCCGCCTGCGGGTCGTGGCAGGCCCGAAACACGGGACGGTCGCCAATCAGGCGCCGCGCATCGTGCGTCTGCACGCTCGCCTCGCCGAGGTGCGCGGCGTCCGCCTCGAGCAGCACGGCGAGGTCCAGCCGATCGTTGACGATGAGCCATTGGCCGAACGCGGTCGCCGTCGCGCGCAGCCGGCGCCCGAGCTCGAGCAACGGCCGCGCGGGGCGGTGCTGCCCGCGGAGCTGAATCGCTACCGTCCCCGGCGCTGCCGCGCTCGCGAGCGCCTCCCAGCGCTCGAGCAAACGTTGCTCCGTGCAGCCGTCCAGATCGGTGATGGCGATGAGCACGGGGTCCGTCATGAGCTGCGTGACACCGGCGCGCGCCGAAACCGCGCCGTGCTGCGCCCGAGGAGCCCGCATGCGATCGCACCGAGCACCGCGCCCACGGCATCCGCCGCGAAGTCGAGCGGATCGGCCGCGCGGTGCGGCAACGCCGCCTGCACGAGCTCGAGCGCGAGGCCGACCAGCAAGCTCGAGACGATCGCCAACGCGCGGCGCACCGCGGGTCGAAGCTCGAGCCAGGCGAGCTCGAAGGCCATCTCGAGCCCCAGGAACGCGACGACGTGGCCGACCTTGTCCGAGGGAATCCCCCGCGGCAGCGGACCGACGTTCACCGTTCCGAGATAGAAAACGCCCACCACGTACACGAGCGCAATCGCCCGCCGCACGAAACGCAGCGCGCGCACGGCGCTCATCACGTGTCTCGTCTCGGCCCCAGAACGCCGATCGGTCCAACCGATCGGCGTTCCGACCTCGTTTCGTAGGGGCGGCACGCGCCGTCCCTCCCCGCCGAAGTGAATTCGGCGGGGCGCATCACTCGATGAGCCCCGTCTCCGGGCTCGAGGCGGAAGCATGGAGCCGGCGCGGCATGCGCCCGGCACGGAACGCCTTGCGCCCCGCGCTCACGGCTTCGCGCATGGCGCTCGCCATGAGCACGGGATTCTTCGCCTCGGCGATGGCGGTGTTCATCAGCACGCCGTCGCACCCGAGCTCCATCGCCACCGCAGCGTCGCTCGCGGTACCCACGCCCGCGTCGACGATCACCGGGACTTTGGCCTGCTCGAGGATGATGCGCAGATTGTACGGATTGCGAATGCCGAGGCCCGAGCCGATCGGTGCCGCGAGCGGCATCACCGCGGCACAACCCACGTCCTCGAGCTTCTTGCACACGATCGGATCGTCGATGCAGTACGGCAACACGACGAAGCCTTCCTTGACGAGGATGCGCGCGGCCTCGAGCGTCTGCTCGTTGTCGGGATAGAGCGTGCGCGGATCGCCGATGACCTCGAGCTTGACGAGGTCGGCGATGCCGAGCTCGCGGGCGAGCCGCAGCGTCCGCACCGCTTCCTCTGCCGTGTAACACCCGGCGGTGTTCGGCAGGATCGTGTAACGGCCGCTCGTGAGCACCTCCATCAGCGAGCCGCTGCCGCGGTTCGTGAGATCCACGCGGCGCACGGCGACCGTCACGACCTCGGCGCCCGATGCTTCGAGCGCGGCGCGCGTCTCTTCGATGCTCTTGTACTTGCCCGTGCCGACGAACAGGCGAGAGCGGAAGCTCTTGCCACCTATCGTCAACCGATCGTCGTCGTCGCTCACGCCGAACGCCTCCGATTCTGCGGCCGTCACGGCACGAACCCGGCCTTGCGACCGGAACCCGAGGATTGCTCGATGGAGCCCGCGTACACGTCTTCGAGCGCGAGCACGAAGGTTTCGTTGCGCGTCGTCTGCGCGTAGAGCAGGTGCTTCTCGAGCTTCAGCGCGTCGATGCGCGAAACGGTGAGGCCCGCCGCACCCGAGGCAACGTACAAGGTGAACGAGCGCCCTTCCCCGGCCCGCATGAAGCCTTTGTCGTCCTTCTTCGCCTCCGCCAGGGTGAGCAGGGCAGTGAGGTGCTCCTCGGTCATGGCCGGGAGCATGCGGGGTCCGTGGGCGGTGTCAAGTGGGGTAAGCTTCCCGCTCGGTGACGACCACCAGCGCACGTCCCGGGGGCGGAATCGAGCCGCCGCCGCCCGCCCCCGCTCACCTCCGCGTCGAGCGGGTGGAGCGCCGTTTCGGTGACGTCTACGCCCTGCGTGACGTGAACCTGAGCGTCGAGCGCGGGCAAATCGCGGTGATCATCGGCGGCTCGGGAGCCGGCAAGACCACGCTGCTCAAGATCCTGATCGGGCTCGACCGACCGACGCGCGGCGCGGTCTATCTCGACGGCGTCGATCTCGCGAGCCTCAAAGACCGCGAGCTCAACGAGTTTCGCAAGAAGCTCGGCATGGTCTTTCAGTACTCCGCCCTGCTCGACTCGATGAACGTGCTCGACAACGTGGCCTTTCCGTTGCGCGAGCACCGAAAGCTCAAAGAGAGCGAAGTGCGCGCCCGCGTCTCCGAAAAGCTCCGCGCGCTCGGGCTTCCCGCCGTCGAAAACCGGTATCCGAGCGAGCTTTCGGGCGGCATGCGCAAACGCGTGGCCCTGGCGCGCGCGCTCATGCTCGAGCCCGAGGTCATCCTCTACGACGAGCCGACGAGCGGGCTCGACCCGATCACGAGTCGTCGCGTCGACGACATGATCCTCGAGACGCGCGACAAGTTCGGTGTGACGAGCGTCGTCATCTCGCACGACATGGCGAGCGCGCTGCACATCGCCGATTGCGTCCACCTCTTGGCCGAGGGGCGCATCGTCGCCTCCGGAGGCCCACGAGAGATCGTGCATTCGCCGCACCCGCTCGTGCGGCAGTTCCTCGACTCGAGCGGCATCGCCGCGAGTCGCCTCGTCCGGGATCGGCCGTGATGTGCCGTGGAGATCGCGTCGGGAGCTCGGCCGTGACACGTCGTGGCTCGCGGGCTCGCGCCGTCGGCACTCGGCCGCGACACGCCGTGGATCGCGCCGTGGGAGCTCGGCCGTGACACGCCGCGAATCGCCGCGTCCGCGATCGCCCGTGACCGCTGGGGGCGTCTGCGTCCCCTCCCGGCGAAGAGAGGCGACGCGGCGTCGAGGTACCTTTCAGCGAACGCGTGCACGGCCGGCCGGGCTTCCCGTGCCGAGGTTTCGACACCTTCCTTTTCGAGCTGGAGTAAGCTCGGCGCCCGTGATTGGCTCCCGCGCGCTCCCTTCCCCGAGTCGCCGGGAGCGTTCCCGATTCGCTCATCGCTGACCCATCATGGCCCTTCGCATCCTCGTCACCGGCGCCGCCGGCTTCATCGGCAGCCACACTACCGAAGCGCTCTTGTCCCGCGGCGACCGCGTGGTGGCCCTCGACAACTTCAACGACTATTACAGCCCCGAGCGAAAGCGGAAGAACCTCGAGGAAGCGAGCGCCGCCGGTCGTGAGCGGCTCGAAGTCGTGGAAGGCGACATCCGCGATCGAGCCCTGGTGCGCAAGCTCCTCTCGACGGGATTCGATGCGATCGTGCACCTCGCCGCGATGGCGGGCGTGCGCGCCTCGGTCGAAGACCCGTGGCTTTACTACGACGTGAACCTCACCGGCACGCTCAACCTGCTCGACGCCGCGCGCGAGTTCGGGAAACCGAACTTCGTGTTCGCCTCCACGTCGTCGGCGTACGGCGCGACGCGCGTGGTGCCCTTCGTCGAGACGGACGCGAGCGATCGGCCGCTCGCGCCCTACCCCGCGAGCAAGCGCGCCGCGGAGCTGCTCGGCCATACCTATCACCACTTGCACGGCATCGACTTCACGGCGCTCCGCTTCTTCACCGTCTACGGCCCGCGCGGCCGCCCCGACATGATGGCGTACAAGGTGCTCGACACCATGCGCCTCGGGAACGAAATCCCGCTGTACAACGGCGGTCGGATGCACCGGGACTGGACGTACGTCTCCGATATCGTCTCCGGAGTCGTGGCCGCGACGGATCGCCGGCTCGGCTACGAAATCGTCAATCTCGGGCGCGGCGAGCCCGTGCTCCTCGCCGACTTCGTCGAACGGATCGAGGAGCTCGCGGGGCGCAAGGCCCGGCTCGTGCCCACCCCGATGATGGACGCCGACGTCGCCTACACGTTCGCCGACATCGGAAAGGCACGTCGGTTGCTCGGTTACGAGCCGCGGGTCGACGTCGCCGAGGGCGTCCAGCGCTTCTACGCCTGGTACACCGCCAACGTCGCCTGAGGCCGAGGGCGTCCAGCGCTTCTGCGCCTCGTACACCGCCAACGTCGCCCGAGCGCCGCGCGCGTCCAACGCTTCTGCGCCTCGTACACCGCCAACGTCGCCCGAGCGCCGCGCGCGTCCAGCGCTTCTAAGCCTGGTAACACCGCCAACGTCGCCCGAGCGCCCACGAGCGTCGCGGGGCGTGCGCATTCGGGGGCCTCGCACGGTCGGCTCCTCTGCGGGCCCGGGTCTTTCTCGTCGCCCGCCCTGTAGCCGCAAACCCTCGGCATCTCGTCAGCCTGCAGCTGCCAACCCTCGGATTGTCGTCGCCCTGTGGCCGCTGACCTCAGCTTCCCGTCGGACCGGCTGGCGCTTTCGTGTGTGCGTCAGCCCGTGGCCGCTAACCCTCATGCGTCTCGTCGCCCTGTGGCCGCCAACCTCAGCCTCCCGTCGGACCGGGGCGCTGGCTCTTTCGTGTGTGCGTCAGCCCGTGGCCGCTAACCCTCACGCGTCTCGTCGCCCTGTGGCCGCTGACCTCAGCTTCCCGTCGGACCGGCTGGCGCTTTCGTGTGTGCGTCAGCCCGTGGCCGCTAACCCTCATGCGTCTCGTCGCCCTGTGGCCGCCAACCTCAGCCTCCCG
>QGUH01000812.1 GCA_003242355.1 Pseudomonadota bacterium | reverse complement strand
CCCCTCCCAAAACCCCGGTGAAGTGGAACAACTTCCTGGGGACTATTGTCTTCGGCGGCAACATCGACCACACCGGCGGGTCCTTGCTCTGCAAGGACGATCCGGCGTTGAACCGGATCGTCAAGTACATCCCGCAGCTTCCGGCCTCGGACTTCAAAGGGGAAACGCTCTATCTCCGGCTGCACGAGGCGGGCGGGTACCGGATCTTCTCGCCGTTCTTCGTGCCCACGCTCGATCCGTACGATCTGTACGAGTGCCACGTGGGGCTCGGGTACAACCGGTACGTCAGCGAGTTCTACGGGATCCGGACGGAGATCACCGTCTTCGTGCCGCGCGGCGCGCACTGCGAGGTGCGCGACGTCCGCGTCACCAACTTGCGCAAGGAGAGCGTCACGATCGACGCGATTCCGGTCGTCGAATACACGCACTTCGACGCGCTCAAGCAATTCAACAACGCCGACTGGGTGCCGCAGACGATGCAGAGCAAGGCGGTCCGCGAGGCTTCGGGGCTCGTGCTGCTCGCCCAGTACGCGTTCATGAACAAGGACCGGCAGGTCAACTACTTCACCTCCAATCTGAAGGTCTCCTCGTTCGAATCGGATCGAAAGCGCTTCCTCGGCGAGAACGAGTACGGCACCTGGAAGCAGCCGCTCGCGCTGCTCGCGCCGGAGCTCGGCAACTACGAGGCGCTCCGCGGCGACAACATCGGCGCGCTCCTGCATCCGCTCGGCACGCTCGCCCCCGGAGAGACGCGGCGCTTGATCGTCCAGCTCGGTCAGGCGGCAGGCGGCATCGACGCGGCCCGCGCGCAGGCAGCCGAATACCGCGATCCGGCCGCGGTGGATCGAGCGTTCGAGGCGGAACGCGCCTTCTGGGACGAGTACCTGTCGAAGCTCACGGTGGAGACGCCCGATCCGAGCTTCGACTCGATGATCAACGTCCACAACCCGCGGCAGTGCTACACGACCAAGAACTGGTCGCGGTATCTCTCCCTGTATCAGCTCGGTCTCGGTGAGCGCGGCGTCGGTTTCCGCGACAGCTCGCAGGACGTGCTCGGGGTGATCGATCGCGTGCCGCAGGAGGCGCGCGCGCTGATGGAGATGCTGCTCTCCGTGCAGAAGCGCGACGGCTCGGCGATGCACCAGTTCAACCCGCTCAGCATGCAGGCGAACGAGGGTGACTCGCGCGAGCGGGACGATCGCCCCCACTACTACGGCGACGATCACCTGTGGATCGTGCTCGCCGTGTGCTGGTACTTGAAGGAGACGGGGGACCTCGACTTCTTGAAGCTCGAGATCCCGTTCTACGACAAGGATCGGCACGGCTCGCCGCTCGAGAAGGCCACCGTGCTCGAGCACCTCAAGCGCGCGGTGGCGTTCACCAAGAAGGACACGGGCGCGCACGGTTTGCCGCTGCTCGGCTTCGCGGATTGGAACGACACGGTCAATCTGCCCGCGGGCGCCGAGTCGATGTTCAACGCCAACCTGTACGGGGTCGCCGTGCGCGAGCTCGCCGAGCTCTGCGAAGTGCTCGGTGACCACGCGGCGGTCGAGGCGTACCGCAGTGACTACGCCGCCATGAAGAAGGCGTTCAACGACGCCGCCTGGGACGGCGAGTGGTTCATCCGCTACTTCGACGCCGACGGCACGCCGCTCGGCAGCCAAAAGAACGGCGAAGGCAAGATCTACACGAACGGGCAGAGCTGGCCCGTGATCAGCGGGTTCGCCGATCCGGAGCGCGGGCGACAGGCGCTCGACAGCGTGCGGCGCCTGCTCAACACCAAGAACGGCATCAAGCTGAGCTGGCCCGGCTTCAACGGCTTCGATCCCGCGAAGGGCGGCGTGACCACCTATCCCCCCGGCGCGAAGGAAAACGGCGGCATCTTCCTCCACGCGAACCCCTGGGTGATGATCGCCGAGACGCTGCTCGGCAACGGCGATCGCGCGTACGAGTACTATCACCAGATCAATCCCGCCGCGAAGAACGACAAAATCGACGAGTTCGAGTGCGAGCCGTACGCGTACCCGCAGAACATTCTCGGCGACGAGCACCCGCAGTTCGGGCTCGCCCGCAACAGTTGGCTGAGCGGAACCTCGGCCTGGACCTACACCGCGGCGACCAAGTTCATCCTCGGCATCCAGCCCACGTATGCGGGGCTCTCGATCAACCCGTGCATCCCGAGCAGCTGGCCTGGCTTCACGGCCAAGCGGGTCTTCCGCGGCGCGGAGTACATCATCCGGGTGCGCAACCCGCGCGGCGTGTGCAAGGGCGTGACCGCGCTCGAGGTGGACGGCCGGCGGATCGAAGGCACGGTGGTGCCCATCGCGCCCGCGGGAGCCCGCGTCGAGGTCGAGGTGACGCTCGGCTGAGCGCCGGCGCACGTTTCGGCGAAGCGCCCGCGTTTCCTCTCCGGTCCCGCGAGCACTGGCGTCGCGGGCGCTCGCCGCGTAGCCGACGACGCGAAGCGACGCCGGCTCCGAGCGCGCACCCCGCTCGCCGCGCGCATCGCCGGGCTCGCGACGCGCGCGGCGATGCCGCTTCCGAGCGGCCACGCCGCTTCACCGCTTGATCTCCCCCACACGGCGTGGCACGTTCGCGTTCCCTCCACGGTGCGGTAGCCAAGTGGTTAGGCAATGGTTTGCAAAACCATCATACGTGGGTTCGAATCCCATCCGCACCTCCAGGCAAGGCGTTGAGCGCCAACGGCTCGGCGGGGTGCGAACGGCGTCGCGGTAGCGCACGGCCCGCCGGAACCCGCTGTACCCAGCGCGCCCCGCGTGCGTAGAAGACGTGCGCCCGCTGAGTCCGCGCACGCGCGGGCGCCACTCGTGAACGACGG
>QGUH01000811.1 GCA_003242355.1 Pseudomonadota bacterium | reverse complement strand
GGGGGGTTGGGGCGGGGCGCGCGGGCCTTGGAAGCAAGCTCGATTGGGGGTCGCCCGGCGGAGGCAATGGCGATCTCGTCTACCTCGTCGAATCGCCGCGCTTCGATGCCTTCGCGAAATCGCAGGAGGGGCGCGCGGCGGTTTTCTTGCTCGGCGATGCATTGGGCCGGGCCGGCGCCTACGAAGCTGCGCGGGGGTATCTCGGCCGATTGCTCGTCGGAGATCCGACCGACGTCACGTATCGGCGTGCCGTGGCCACGCTCGCCGATTTGGCGCTGGCGAGCGGACGCCCCGAGGATTTCCTCCCCCTGCTCGATCGCGTCTCGCCGAGCGCTCCGGCGGACGTCCAGGGAGACGTCGCTTACGTGCGTGGTCGCGTGGCGGAGCTGCGGGGTGAGTCGGACCGAGCGCTCGCCGCCTACTCGCGGGTCGGCGAGAGCTCGCGCTTCTGGGCTCAGGCGACGTATCTGGCGGGCGTGCTCGAGGTCGAGCGGAAGAATTACAAGCGCGGAGAAGAGTTGTTCTGCCGAGTCGGGCATCCCCGCAAAACGCCGCGCAACGCGGCGCTGTTCGGCGGCAGCGACTTCTTTCGCGTGCGGGACCTCGCTCGGCTCGGGCTCGGGCGGATTGCACACGAGCAGTATCGCTTCGACGATGCGCGCTACTACTATTATCTCGTTCCGCGCGACTCTGAGTTTCTGCCCGAGGCGCTCTACGAGACGGCCACCACGCGCTACGAGGCCAAGGATTATCAGGGCGCCCGCGAGGCGCTCGACGAGCTCGCGCGGCTCGCCCGCGAGCACCAGTACAGTGACGAGGCCTGGATTCTCGACGCCTACGTCGATCTGGCCGTGTGCCGGTTCGCGGCGGCGGACGCCAAGCTCGACGCGTTCCTGAAGCGCTACGAGCCGTTGCGGGCGGCGGCGCGCAGGCTCGCACGGGACGACGCGCGGCTCGCCCGGTTCGTCGAGTCGGTTCGTGCCGGCAGCGACGCCGGCGACGAGCGGTTCGCGGCGAACGAACGGGCGGAGAGCACGCTTCGCCGGCTCCTCCGGTCGGATTCGGCGTACGTCGCTTCCAGCCGTCGCTTGTCGCTCCTCGAGCACCAGCTGTCGGGGCTGCGCGGCGCCATGCGGGAGCTCGACGAGGTGCGGACGCGCCTCGCCAATCCGTCGGCCGTTCACGCCGCGAGCAAGGATCCGCTCGAGGAGTCGCCGCGCAGGCGGCTCGAGCGCGCGAAGGTTCAGCTCGCGGAGCTCGAGCGTCTGCTGCGGGACGCGGAGCGCAGTGGAAACCAGGCGGCGCGCGCAGCGCTCGCCAAGGAGCTCGAGGCGTTGAAGCTGCGCGCGACGGCGCTGGAGCGCGCTCTCGCCGTTCCGGAGGCAATCGCTCCGGGCGGTGGGGACGAGCTCGGGCGTCTGGTCGAGCAGGACCGCGCGCGCGCCACGGCGCTCCACGCCGAGGCCGAAAAGCTCCGAGGAGCGCTCGTGGCCGAGGCCGTCGAGCGTGCGAAAGACGCTCTGCGCCGCCTCGACAAGCGCCTCACGCGGTTGCTCAACCGCGCTCGCTTGGGGCGAATCGAGACCGTGCTCGGCAAGAAGAAGGAGCTCGAGCTCGAGGTGGAAGCGCTCTCGCAAGGCCTCTTGCCGCACACGATCGTCGACTCGTTGAAGACCGAGCGCTACCTGCGCGACGACGAGGAATACTGGCCCTTCGACGGCGAGGACTGGGCCGACGAGTACGTCGGCGGCGAAGGGCTGCGCTGAGAACGCCGATCCGTTGGCGCGTTCCGACCGTCTCGTCGCTCTGGGCGGAGCGGAACGCGAGCACGGCTCGCGTTCCGCTTCGCCGTCGCTCGTCCCCGCCGCCGGCGGGGTTCAGAGGGCGGTCTTGACGACTTCGCGCAAGGTGCCGAGGTCGAACGGCTTCTCCAGGCGTGAATTCGGGAGCTTGGCCAAAAATTCGTGTCCTTCGGCGGTGAACGCGCCGCCGGTCATGAACACGACGCGATCGGCGACGGTCGGCGAAAGCTCGCGCACGGCGCGATAGAACTCGATTCCACTCATGCCCGGCATCGCGAGGTCGCAGAGGATGACGTCGAAAGCGTGGTTGCGCACCTGCTCGAGTCCTTCGCTTCCCGTGTGCGCGACGTGAACGTCGTGGCCGGAGAGCACGCGGCTCAGCATCCGGGTCACGATTGGATCATCGTCTATCACCAGGATCTGCGCTCTCATCTCCTCCTCATCCTCCCTCTCATTGCCAGTCGATGCGCGGGCGAATGGTCGGCGGCACTTTGGAATCATACCCCCGTCTCCCGAAGAACTCACTACGAACGTCATGTGGGCCGGGTGGCGACAGTGTGCGCGCGCTGCGCGAATTGATGTCGGCAATCCGGGTCTGTATCCTGCACGATGCAATGGCGAACGTGCGCCCGTCGCGCCTCCGCGGTCCATCGAGGGTCGCGCTGTTTCTCGCGGCGGTTCTCGGGTCGAGCAGCATCGCCGGGCAAGCCGCAGGCGCTCCCGCACCGAAGGCCGAGAAGCGGCCCAGCGGCGAGCGCATCCTCGTGGCCCCGAAGCGCAGCACGCCGGAAAAAAAGAAAGACGAGCCTGCGCGCGGCGCACGCGCCACGCGGGTCGATCTCCGCGTGCCCGAGCCGCTTCGCCGGACGTTCGCGCGGGCCATCGAGCGCAGAATCCAGGCGAACGAGGCTCAGGCGCGCGCGCTGCGCAAGGAGGCCCTCGGGCTTCTCGAAAAGCTGGTGCGCGAGTCCCCCGCGGACGCTCCCGAAATGCCCGAGGCCTTGCTGCGCCTCGGTGAGCTCGAGTGGGAGGAAGCG
>QGUH01000810.1 GCA_003242355.1 Pseudomonadota bacterium | reverse complement strand
GCCCCGCCCCCGGCGCCGTTCCGAGTCATATCGTCGCCGTGGCTGAACGCGAGGGCCGCGCGCGGTCACGGTGGATCGCCGCGGTCGTGGTCGGCGCGGTGGTGACCCTGGTGGCCCTCACCGTCGGTCGTCGGCACCTGCGCGACGTGCTGGTGCGCACGCCGCCCGAGCCGGCGGTCACCGACGACAGCGCCCGCGTGCAGACATTGCTCGACGAAGGCATCCGCCTGCTCGAGTCGGGAGACCTCGACGGCGCCGGCGAGCGCTTGCTCAAAGCCTCGGCGCTCGCCGAGCGCGACGCGCGGGTGCTCGGCGCGCTCGCGCGCCTCGAAACGACGCGCGCGGACATCACCTGGCTGCGCACCCGCTTGCTCGACCCGACGGACGAGCAAGCAATGGAGGTGCAGAACCGCGAGCTTTCGCGCCGGCTTTCCCGGGCGCGGAGCGCCACGGACGCCGCGCTCGGCGCGAGCACCACGGAGCCTTCGGCGCAGCGCGCGCACGTCGACGTGCTGCGCATGGCCGGCCAGCTCGACGCGGCCCGCGACATGGCGAGCAAGCTGCCGCAGGCGCCACTCGACGCGCATCAGGCCTACGTGCTCGCGGCGCTCGATCTCGCGGGAGAGGAAGCGCCCACGGCGCAGACGTTCGAGCGCTTGCAGCTCGCGCGTGCCGGCGAACGGACGCCGGGGCGCGCCCAGGCAGCCTTGGTGTTCGCGCTCGCGCGCGCGGGACGCTTCGACGAGGCGCGCACGGAGCTCGTGCGGCTCGAAACGGCCTCGTCGGTGGCCGTGCTCGCGCCCGATCTCAAGGCGTACATCGATCGGCTAGCCGATCCGGTGCCCACGGGGCCCACGGGCGCAACGACGCCGGGGGACATTCGGCCGCTCATCGAGCTCGCGCAGCGCACGGCGGCCAAGGGCGACTTGGATGGCGCGGAAGCGCTCTATCAAAAGGCGCTCGCGCAAAAGCCGGGCAGCGTCGAGGCGTTGACGGGGCTCGCCGAGATGGCGCGCCAGAAGAACGATCCGCGACGCGCGGCCGAGTATTACGAGCGCGCCCTGAACTACAACCCGAACTACGTGCCGGCGCTGGTGGGCGGCGCCGATCAGCGCTGGCAGGCAGGGCAGAAGAAGATCGCGCTCGCCTACTACCGCAAAGTCTTGCGCCTCGTCGGGCCCGACACGCCGTATGGGCGGCGCGCCGCGGCGCGCGTGGCCGAGGCCGCGGGAAGCGCGCCGAGCGGAGCGGCGACGCCCAGCACCGCCGCCCCGACGAGCACGAGCACGCCGCCCGCTTCGGGCGCGGGAACGACATCGGGACAGACCGAGTGAGGCGTCGTCTCGCGCTGCTCCTGCTCGTTGCCGCGTGCACGCCGCGGCCGCGCCACACGGGCGCCGAGGAGGACACGCCGGAGCCCAAGCCGGGCGAGCCGCGCGTCGTCGAGATCGATCTCAGCGAGGGCGCTCCCGAAAGCTCGGGGGACCGCATTTTGAGCCTGCCCGCGGCGCGCACGTACACCGGGCTCGTGCGCACGCTCGAGCGAGTGCTCGAAGCCGACGAAACGGCGGGGGTGTTCGTCAAGCTCGGCAACCGCTCGCTCGATTTCGCGCGCGCCGAAGAGCTCGGGCGTCTGCTCGCGCGCTTTCGCGAGCGGAAGCGTCCGGTCGTGTGCCACGCACACACGTATTCGAACGCGAGCGCGCTCGTTGCGCTCTCGGGCTGCGGGCGCATCTGGATCAGCGCTGCCGGCTCCTTCGAAGCCGTGGGGCTCGTGGCGGAGCTCGTGCACGTGCGCGGCTTGCTCGACAAGCTCAAAGTTCAGGCCGACTTCCTGAGCATGGGGGAGTACAAGGGCGGCGCCGAGCCGTTCACGCGCGAAGAGCCGAGCGAGGAGACGCGCGAGGCGTGGACCGCGGTGCTGAAATCGCTGCGGCAATCGTGGCTCGAGGGCGCCGAGCGCGGCCGGCCCGACCGCGGGATCGCAAAGGCGCTCGAGCAGGGCCCGTACACGCCGACCGCCGCCAAAGAACGCGGACTCGTCGACGCGATCGGCTTCGACGACGAGGCCAAGAACGAGGCGAAGCGCCTGGCGAAAACCGAGCTCGTGCGGCGCGAGTTCGGTCCGATGACGCCGGGCAAACCCGGAATCGACATCGGTCAGATCGTCCGCGTGATCGCCGGAGCGGACGACGCGGGCTCGGGGCGGCCGCGGGTCGCCGTCGTGCCCGCCGAGGGCAGCATCTCCATCGAAGCCGGCGGTCCTTTCGAATCGGGCGGCATCTCGGCGCGCGCGTTCGTGCGCACGCTTCGACGCTTGCGGGAAGACGAGTCGGTGCGCGCGGTGGTCCTGCGCATCGACTCGCCCGGAGGGTCCGCCCTGGCGAGCGATCTCATCTGGCACGAGGTCATGGAGCTCCGGAAGAAGAAACCCATCGTGGCTTCGGTGGGCTCCATGGCGGCGAGCGGCGGGTACTACATCGCGAGCGGGACCAACCGCGTCATCGCCGAACGAACGAGCATCGTCGGCTCGATCGGCGTGTTCGGCGGCAAGCTCGTGATTGGGCCGGCGCTCGGCGAGCTCGGCATCCGCACGTACACGCTGACGGCGAGCCCCGATCCGGGCGCTGCCGCGCGCGGCGCTTATCTCTCGCCGCTCGTCCCCTGGGACGATGGCACGCGCGAGCGCGTGCGCGAGCACATGCAGAGCGTCTACGACTTGTTCGTGGAGCGGGTGGCTACGGGAAGGAAGGTTCCGGCCGAGCGCGTGCGCGAGGGGGCGACAGCGGGGAGGGGACCGGAGGCAAAGGACAAGAACCGGGACCCGACCGAGGAGCCGGG
>QGUH01000809.1 GCA_003242355.1 Pseudomonadota bacterium | reverse complement strand
CCGGCGGGTGCCGACGGTGCAGCACACCCATGTGGGTCCAGTGCATGCATTCCCACGCGGGCCCGGCGGGTGCCGACGGTGCAGCACACGCACGTGGGTCCAATGCATTCCCACGCGGGCCCGGCGCGTTCAGCAGTTGCAGCGGCGACGCCGAGCGGAGCGGCAGCGCACCTGCCGAAGGCACGCAAAGCCTCGCGAGGTCTGGTGCCCGTAGCGCAGAGGCCGAGTCAGCCCCCGAGTGCTCAGAAGCACTCGGGCTTGAACACTTTGACGCCGTCCGCACTGAGCTTGTACGGCGGATCGCAGTTTGCGGCCTTCTGCGGCGCAGGCGCCGGCGCAGGTTCGGGCTTCGCCGGCGCGGGAGCCGGCTTTTGCGGGCGCGCGGGCGGGGGCGGGACGCGTTTGCGAACGACGGGAGCCTTGGCGGCTTCGGCTGCCGCGTTTGCCTCGCGGGTTTCGCGGGCGGGGGCGGGAGCACTCTGGTCCGCTTCGGGGCGCAGGTTGACCTCGAGCACGGTGTCGCGACGCAGGAGGATTTCGCGGCGCTCGCTGACGTAGCCGGCGAGGACGACTTCGAGCACGCTCGGCTGATCGCTCGGAGTGAGGTCGCGATCGACGCGGCCGGTGCCGAGCACGGCGCCGTCGAGGCGAATTTCGGCCTCGGGCGGGTGCGCGACGACTTGGAGGTGCACGGGCGACGCGGGCGACGCCGCCGCGACGGTGGGCGCGCCATTCGCGGCTTCTTCGCTGCGCGAGAGCCAGGAGCCCGCGGCGACGACGGCGACGGCGAGGCCGACTCCGGCAAGCACGAGGGCCTTCCACGGGCGCGGGCGGAACGGCGGAATTTCGGCAATCGCGCCCACGGCCGAGCCCGGCGCCGAGCGCGGCGCGGATCGCGGCGCCGAGCCCGCCGCAGAACCCGGTGACGACTGCAAGAACGCGCTGCCGAGCTCGTCCCCGAAATCTTCCTGGAAGTCGATGCGCACGTCGTCGGGGAAATCGCTGCGCACGCTCGAGCTTTCGATTTCGACGGCGGGAGGCGTGACGCACTCCATGACTCCGCTCACCGTGGTCGCGGGACTGCGCAGGGCGCGCTCGATGGCATGCTGTTGAAACTGCCGCCGATCGCCGAAGTTCGCGGCCATGAACTCGCTGAGCTCGCGCGCCTGCACGTAGCCTTCGCGCTGCACGAGCGCCTGCTCGAGCTCGGTCTGCATCTCGAGCGCGGTGGCGTAGCGCTGGGTCTTGTCGATGGCGATCGCGCGCTCGGTGATGCGCTCGAGGTCTTCCGGCACGTCGGGCACGACGTCGCGCAGGCGCGGCAGCTCGCCCTTGGCGAGGGCGCGAATGACCTTACCCTCGTTGCTGGCGCCCCACATCCGTTGACCCGCGATGGCTTCCCACAGCATGATGCCGACGGCGAAAATGTCGGCGCGGCGATCGATCGTGTCTTCGCCGAGCAGCTGTTCGGGGGGCATATAATGGATTTTGCCCTTGATCATGCCCGTGCGCGTGTGCGTGGTCGCCGCGGAGTTGATCTTGGCGATGCCGAAGTCGAGCACTTTCACGGGGCCTTCGTAGAGCACGAGCACGTTCTGCGGCGAGACGTCGCGGTGGACGGCGTTGAGCTCGTTCCCCTCGAAATCGCGGAGCTCGTGGAAGTGATGCAGGCCCGCGAGCACTTGCGTGAGCACGTATAGGTGCAAACGCAGGGGCAACTGCGAGTGTTGCAGCACGCGCGAGAGCGAGATGCCCTCGAGGTACTCCATCACGATCACCGGAGTACCGCCGTACTCGACGACTTCGTACACCTGAACCACGTTGGGATGGTTCATGCGCGCGGAGAGCTCCGCTTCTTGCCGGAACGCAGCGCGCATGTCCTTGTCGTCGGCGAGGTTGCGATTCAGAATCTTGAGAACGACGAGCTTCCGAATCCCCGACGCGAGGCTCTCGGCCAGATAGACCCTCGCCATTCCGCCGCGCCCGAGCTCGATCAGCGGCCGGTAGGGTCGACGAGAGACACTCATGTCCCCTGCGTTCGTGGTTCCCATGGCAGCGAATCTTACGGCTCGATGTGCGCATTCGCTAAGCCCGAAATGAGACGAGGTCCGCGAGCCACCGATGGAGGGCGAGGGACGACATCGCCGTTGTGCTCGGCGGTGCGACACGCGCTCCTCGCGAGGGATCGTGCGCTTCGTGCACACCGGCAACGGCGATTGTGTCGAGGAGTGTTTGCATGGAGCGAGCCGTGGTCTCGCAGGGGCCGTGCATTTCCGCCACACGAGCCGATTCCCGGTTGCGTGAACGAACGCGCCGATTCGGGTTCGTCGCGGCAGATCGTTCGGTGGTGCGAAACGATGGATCGGATTCGTTTCCCGACGTCGGGCTTAAGACGCGCAATGGGCGTGTCGTTGCCGGAGGCGGAACTCATCCGGGAAGCCGAGGGTTCGTGGCGACGCCGGGTAACGCGACGCAACAGCTCTCGGCCGACCGGCGTTCAGCCTGAAACGAGTTGGGAACACAAACGAGCCCGGGCGGGGAGACGCTCGGTGGCTCGACGGCGTTGCTCGAGTGAGGCGCCGGTCATTTCGCGCAAAGGGAGGGCCCCGTGGTCCGACGATTCGCTCTTACGAGTCTCACTGGTCTTTGTTTGACGCTCGCCTGCGGAGATGGTGACGAGGTCGACGGCGACGCGTCGACGGGTGGCGTGTTCGGCTCCCAGGTGGATACGGGCGGGCGCCGGGGGGAAGGCTTGCGCGGGCGCAGCGGCGGGTAGGGCTCGGGGGGGAGCGGCGGCCAGAACAACCCCCGCCGCGGCCACAGCACGGGCGGACAAGGCCGG
>QGUH01000808.1 GCA_003242355.1 Pseudomonadota bacterium | reverse complement strand
CGCCCGTCGCGGGTCCGTGGCTCAACCTCGCGCATCGCGGCGACTGCACCGATCGCGGCAACTGCGACAACGAGACGCTGAACAAGGTGCTGCTGGTGACGGACGGCGTATTCCAGGGTATCGGTGCGCTGCAGATCCTCGGCGCGTTCCTGCTCACCGACGAGCCCAGCACGACCGTGGTTTCGCGAAAGCGCGAGAAACAGCCCCAAAGCGCGAGCGTCAGCGTGCATCCCGCGCGCTTCGGCACCGGCGCCTACGGCGTCGCCGCAACGGGCAGCTTCTGATTCCGAGCGTCGGAGCCCCTCCGCGGGATGTGCCCTGCGCTCGCGAGACTCCGGCGTCGCGGCCCCAACCCGGAAGCCCACTCCGCACGGGGCCGTTGGCGTTGCCTTCGAAGCCAGCGACGTGCGCCCCTAGAACGCCGATCGCTTCGACCGATCGGCGGTCTAGCCTCGTTTCGTAGGGGCGGCACGCGCCGCCCTCCCCGCCGAGGTGAACTCGGCGGGGCCCCTCCCCACGCGGGCACTCCGTCCGACCCTGTTCTCCGCGTATTTCGGCGCGTTCCTAACCGCTTGTCGCTCTAGGACGCCGATCGCTTCGACCGATCGGCGTCCTAGCCTCGTTTCGAGCGTCACCCCCCGTCAACGCCGGGCGCTGGCGCAGCCGACGTTGACGGTGAGCTCGAGGGTGGCGTCGGACCAGTAACGTTCCATCGCCTCGTGCACGTAGGCGAGCGCGCGCGTCAGATCCGAGTCGGGGAACCACGAGCGGATTTCGGGGAGCACGAACAGGCGTGCAATCGGGTCCGGCGCGAACGCGGCGCCGTTCTCGAAGGGAACGAGGACGTGGCGGAGCTCGACGTCGACGTCGTCGAAGCCGGCGGCCTCGAGATCGTCGGAAAGAGTTTCGATGGTGGGGCGCCGCGCGAGGGCCACCTCGATCGCCTTGGTGAGCTCGATGTCGTCGAACTTGAGCGCGTACTCGCGCAACAGATCGGTGACTTCCGGAAACGACCCGCGCAGCGGCATGGCGATGAGCGCTTGCCCTCCCGGGCGAATCAACGGAACGAGCTGCGCGAACGCGCGGCGCCGATCCACCGGCAGCAGCGGATGCAGCGCGAGCACGTGCGTGAAGCTGCCGGGCTCGAGATCCGGCGGCGGGCTCTCGCCGACGCGATAGACGAAGCGCTCCGCCCCGTGCGCCGCCGCAGTGGCACGCGCCAACTCGATGGCAGCCTGCGACCCGTCGACTCCGAGCACGTCGAAGGCGGGAGGCGCTGCATGCAGCTCGGCCGCGGGATAGCCGGTTCGGCACGCCACGTGGAGCACTCGGGCCGACGCACCGACGCTCATCATCTCGAGCGCGAGCTCGGCAAACAGGTGCAAATAGCGGGGAACGACGGCGGTATCGACGAGCGGAGCATCCGCCGAGTCGAGAGGTTCGGACGCGATCACTGGCAACGAGCCTAACGCACGCGCGGCCAACCTCCCAGACGTTCGCGACGTCCATCCCGCTGCTCGGGTGCGCGCGACTCGGATATCGTAGGCCCGTGCTCCCCGCGCGGCCCGTCGCTCGTCTGGCCCTCGCCTGCACGGCGCTCGTGCTCACTGCCGGCCTCGCGGCGCTGTTCGGTGCGCGAGACGCGCCCTCCGAATCCGGAGCTTCCCGAGCGACGGTGACGGAACCGACGCGCCGCGCTCCCTGCCCGGTCGGAAGCCTCCCGGACCGCGGCCTGTGCCTCCCCGTTCCCGAAGCGCTCCCGTCGGCAGGCCCCGTCCCTTCCGCGCCGGCGCCGGGTCACTCCAGCGCGCCCCCGACGCCGTAGACCGCGGCGGGGCCGGCTCACTCCAGCTCGTCCCCGAGACCGTATGGTCCGTTCCGCACCCGGCCGGCTCACTCCACGAGCTTGTACCCGAAGCCGTAGACCGTGAGGATGTGCTCGGGCTTGTCGGGCTTCTGTTCGATTTTCCGACGGAGCTTGACGATGAAGTTGTCGATGGTGCGGTTCGTCGGGCTCGCTTCGAGACCCCAAATCTTGTTCAGGATCTCTTCGCGGCTCACGGGTTGGCCGAGTCGCTCGTGCAACAGCCGGAGCAACTCGACCTCGTAAAACGACAGCGTTTCGGCGCGCCGCCCGTCGCGCTCCACGGTGTGCTGCGCGAGGTTGACGACCACCTGCCCCACGCGAAAGCTCGTGGTTTCCGTCGGCCGCTGCGTCCGGCGAAACAGCGCTCGGAGCCGCGCCACGAGCTCCCCGACGCTGAACGGCTTGGTCACGTAGTCGTCGGCGCCCGCGTCGAGGCCGCGAATCTTGTCCGCCTCCTGGCTTTTGGCCGTGAGCATCAGAATCGGCACGAACGGATCGATGCGGCGAATCTCCTCGCACACCTGGTAACCGTTCACGTCCGGCAGCATCAAATCGAGCAGGATCGCATGCGGGCGCTCCTGGCGGGTCAACTGGACCCCCTCGCGCCCCGCGCCCGCGGACAGCACGCGAAACCCCTCGAACTCGAGCGCGTCCTTGAGACCGAGCACGATATGCGGCTCGTCCTCGATCACGAGAATCGTGCGTTTCGGCTCCATCCGCGATTACCCTCCCTCCGCTCGTGGGCAGCCGTCAAGGCGGCTGCCCGATGGGCGCCCCGGACTCCTCGGAGGGAACCGGGCGGTGCACGCCGTCAGGGGCAGGCACGGCGCCCCTCCTCTTCCCCGCGAAAATCGGCATAGGGGCCCGAGGTAATCCCTCGGGACCCCTGCCACACCACCCGGCATGCGGGTCCGCACCGGGCGGTTCGAAGAGTTGAGGTCACGCGGCGAGCCGGGGGACCCCCAGCTCGTCGAA
>QGUH01000807.1 GCA_003242355.1 Pseudomonadota bacterium | reverse complement strand
CGCGCTATCACTACAACCAGGCGGGGCAAATCGTCTAGGAGATTTTCCCGGTTGGCAGTCGCTCGCAGTACCAGTACGACGAGCGGGGCAAGCTCGTGTTTGCGCTCGAAGACGGCATCACGCAAAGCGCGCTCGAGTACGACGAGCTCGGTCGTCTCACGGCCGCGGCGGCGCCGGACGGCCGCAAGATGCGCATCGACTACGACGACGAGCACCGGCCGGTCCGCTGCACCGATCTCAAGGGTCGCGCGTGGGAGTACCGTTACGAGCACGGGCGGCTCACGGGCTCGAAGAACCCGCTCGGGGACGAGTGGCAGTATCGCTACGACGATTTCGGCGACGTCATCGAGATCACGAACCCCCTCGGCCACTCCGAACGTTTCTTTTGGGACGCCGCGGGCAACCTGTCGAGCTTCGTCTCGCCCGACGGAGCCACGTGGACGTACATGCACGACGAGCTCGGGCGGGTCGTGAGCGTGCGCGATCCCATGGGGGCCGTGACGCAGTTCACCTACGATGCTGCCGGTAACCAGCTGAGCACGCAAACGGCGGACGGCCGCATCACGCGATACGAATACGACAATGCCGATCGCCTGCTCGCCGAGTATCGGCCGGACGGCGGCGTCATTCGCTATCGGCACAACACCTGCGGTCAGCTCGTCGAGTGCGTCGAAGCCGACGGCAGGGTGCTGCGCTTCGAGTGGGACACCGAGCCCGGACGCATCCTCGCCATCGTCGATGGGGCGGGAAAGCGCCTTTCGTACGAATACGATGCCGCGGGACGCCCCATCGTGCGGCGGAACTGGGATGGCGTCACCCAAACCTTCGAATACACGCCCGCCGGGCGCCTCCAGGCGATCGTCGGCCCCGGCGATCAACGCATCGAGTTCGAACACGACGCGTGGGGGCGCATCACGCGCAGAAAGGATCCCGACGGCTCCATCGTCGAGATCGAGCACGACGACGAAGGCCCGAAGGCGATTCGTGGGCCCATGGGCGAGGTGCGCTACGAGCGCGACCTCTACGGGCGCGTGCTCAAAGAAGAGCAGAACGGCATCGCGATCGAGAACGAGTACGACCGCGTCGGCCGCTTGCTCCGCGTGCGCTCGCCGCTCGTCCCGAGATCCGAATGAGCTTCAGCGCGGGCGGGCTCTGCACCTCCGTCGCGCTCGGCGCCGAGCAGATGCTGCTCTACTACGATCCGGTGGGCCGCGAGGTCGCGCGCGAGCTTCCGGGAGGCGGCGAGTTCACGCACGAGTACGATCGCGTCGGGCGCATCGTGCGGCAAGCGTACACACCGCCCAAGCCTCAAGCGCTCGCGTCGGTACCGCCACCGCCCCCGAGGGCTCCCATCCCCTCGAGTCGGCCGCGCGCGTGGGAGCGGCGCTTCGATTACGACTCCGGCGGCCACATCCGGTGGATCGAAGACTCGCTGCGGGGCTCGGTGTGGGCCTTTCACGATCCGGTGGGCGAGCTGCGCGCGTTGTTCCGCAACGACGGCTCTTCGCTGTTCTTCGAGTACGACCGCGCCGGCAACCGCATCGCTTCCGCGGCGACGGCTCCTGGTACGCATCTGCAACCGAATGCCGTTCTGGCGGTCGCGCCGGGCTCGCCGTTGCGCATCGACTACGGGGTTCTTCGCCGAGTCGGCGCGGCGATCGACGAAACGACCTACGATCCCGGCAACCGCATCGTCGATCGCCGGGGCCCCGGGCGCTGGGTCCGCTTTCATCACGATGCGGCGGGCCGCCTCGTCACCAAAGAAGAGCATCGGCGCGACGAGCCGATGCGCGTGTGGCACTACGAGTGGAGCCCGAGCGGCACGCTCTCCGCCGTCGCTACCCCCGATGGCGAGCGCTTCACCTACGAGTACGATCCGCTCGGTCGGCGCACCGCCAAGCACGGCCCTTCCGGCACCACGCGCTACGTGTGGTGCGCCGATCGCCTCCTGCACGTGCTCGAAGACGGAAAGCCCGTGCGCACGCGCGCTTTTCACCCCTACAAGGCGCATCCCCTCGCCGAGGCACGCGGCGACGGCGTCGCCTTCCTCCTCGAAGACCAGATCGGTTCGGTGAGCGAAGCCGTCGATGCCGCTGGTCGTCTCCTCTGGATGAGTCGCAAAGGTGTTTGGGCCGAGCCCGCGGAAAACACCCCCGAAGGCGAAGACGGCTTCCCCGGCCAAATCTACGACCCCGAATCCGGCCTCTACTACAACCACCACCGCTACTACGATCCCGAGCTCGGGCGCTACATCAGCCCCGACCCGATCGGCCTCCTCGGCGGCTTCAACGAATACGCGTACGTCCCGAGCCCGCTCGAATGGCTCGACCCCGAAGGCCTAGCCCTCACCGGCGGACCGTATCCTTACGACGGCCCGAGCGATGACACGGGACGGCCGGCCCTTCGACAACCCGGAGGGCGGGTGGTGGTGAACCCGCGCACGGGGAGGGGCAACACGGTGGAGCCGCCACGCGCTCGCGAAGACGGGGGGGGGAAGACGCTCGCCGTCGTGGAAGGCGGCGATCTCGGAGGGCGGCAATCCTTCGTCAGTGGTCACGGCAAGCCGACGCAGACGCCGCGTCCCCCCTCGAGCTGGGAAACGAGCCAGCACGGATACGGCAACTGGTGCCATGCCGAGATCCAGGCGCTGACGCACCTAGCCAATCGAGGAGTCGCCGGGAGTTACAGGCTGTACATCGATCGCCCGCCGTGTCCTGAATGCAGCGCGTCCCTGCGGATCGCGTTGAAGCGGCTCGCCGCCATGAACATCGACGTCACGGTCGAACACATGGAAACCGACCCACACACCGGCGAGGCCGGCTGGAAGCGGTACCCACCGTGT
>QGUH01000806.1 GCA_003242355.1 Pseudomonadota bacterium | reverse complement strand
TTCTTTTTCACCCGAACCCCGTTTCCGTACCCCTGGCCCCGCACGCCCGCGGGACGGCACCGCACGACGACAGCCGACCCAACGGGCAGAAGGAGCCGAGCGCCCAGCAGATCGGCACCACGAAGCCAAACCGGGCGCTCGGAACCGAGTGGTCAGACCGATCGCAATGTGGGCCCGCACTCGGAACCGAGCGCTCGAAATCCGATCGCCGCGTGCGTGCCCAGAGTGCTCGGAACCGAGCGCTCAAAATCCGATCGCCGCGTGAATGCCCACGCGGAACCAGTCGAAGTTCCCCTCGCCTTCGGTCAAGAGCACGTCGTACGCGCCGTGAATGCCGATGTCGAGGAACGGGAGCAACACGAGATCGAGCGCGAGCCCGACATCGAAGGTGGCGCCCGTGTCGCCGCCCTGGTCGAGATCGAGTCGACCAATCCCCACGTGCCCGAACACGTTCGGGCGGAGCCCTGCCCCGAATCCGAAGCGCGCGCCGACCATCGCCGAGTAGTGGGACGCATCGAGCGACCCGGCGAACGTGTGATAGCTGATGCCGAGCTCGGGAGTCAGCGCCACCGCGGCCAGGTCGAGCTCCTGACCGAAACGGAGCACACCGCCCGTGCCGCTCGTGATCCCGTCTTCGTCGATGCCGTGCGCGAAGTCGAGATCGAGCGCGACCTTGCTACCCGCACGCGCCTCGTTCGGCCACATCAGCACGCCGATGGAAAAAATCGCGGGAACGAGGCTCACCCCCAGCGACGACGAACTCCTCCGCATCCTCTCGAGCATGCATCTCTCCTCTCCACGCAAAGGGGTAGAGCCCGCCGCTGCGCGCCGCAAGCAGCGCTCACGCCCACGCACGCGGCGCACCACTCCTCTTCGGTCCGCGCGATGCGCGCGCATCCGCGCTGATGGGCACGCATCCGCGATGCCGTGCCTCCTGCGCGAGAACACGCGGGCTCCCAACCGCGGGTCAGCCCGCGTGACGCGCGCGCACCCGCGATGATGCGAGCGCATCGTGCGCGAGAACACGCGGGTTGCGAACCGCGCGTGCCGTGCGGCGTGCGATTTCGCCGGCGCCGCGTGCGTCCTCGCGCTTTCCCAGCACGAGCGAGCCGGAGCGCCTTTTCGATCGCGCGCTCTTACCGTCCGAAGCGCCGTTTCAGCGCCTGGCACACGACCGGCGGGGCGTACCGGCTCACGTCTCCGCCGTGACTCGCGATCTCGCGCACCAGGGATGCGGAAATGAATCCGTAGTTCGTGCGCGTGGGCAAAAACACCGTATCGAGCTCCGGGCGCAGATCCGCGTTCGCGTGGGCAATCTGCAGCTCGTATTCGAAGTCCGTTCCGGCGCGCAGCCCGCGGACGATCACGCGCGCTCCGACGCGCTCGGCGTAATCGACGAGCAAGCCCTCGAACGAGTCGACCACGACGTTCGGGTAGGGCGCGCACACGTGGCGCAGGAGCTCGAGCCGCTCTTCGGGGCTGAACAGCGGCGTGCGGGCGGGGTTCCGACCCACGGCGACGATCAAGCGCTGGAAAAGCTTCGCGGCGCGCTCGACGAGGTCGACGTGCCCGTTCGTCGGCGGGTCGAAGCTGCCCGCGTAGACGGCGACGAGCACGCCGCTCATTGCGCCGCGCCTCCGGCAGGTGTGGCTTTCGACTCCTTCGTCGGGGCCGGCGCAGTCGCCGGCGCGCTCGCCTTACCGAGCGCAGCACCCGCAGGGCTCGCCGCGGCCGGCGCAGGCGTCGCCGCAGCCGCGGGCGTGGGCGCGGCCGGCGCGGGCACCGGTGCCCGTTCCGAGCGCGGCGTTTTCTCGGGCGAAGACGACGGCTTCTGCTCGGGAGCGGGAGCGGCCGGGTGCGGCGCTCCTCCCTCGGGCTCCGCCTCGTCTTCCGGCACGGGTGGCAAGGGCGGCGCCCCACGCATCGCCTCGGGCGGCAAATCCTCGAGCCACAGCGTGCGCCCTCCGTCGACGAGCGTCACGCGGAACGTCGCCAAGAACCCCGAGCCCATCAGCCCGTCGAGGTCGACGTCGAGCCCGTCCTCGCGCTCCTTGACCATGCTGGTGCCGTCGAGGCCCGGAACGCGCGGAATGTCGAAGCTGCCGATGCGCAAGTGCGGGAGCACGCCCTGGCGGATGTTGCCCGCCCCGGAAATCGGCTCGAGCGTCCTCGGGTCGACACCCGCCTTCTCCCACCCCGCGCTGTCGAGCGCGACCGGGTACGTGAGCGTCGTGTCCACGAGCAAGAGGCAATCGCGCCCTTGCCCCTCGGGACCGAATCCGCCGCGCAGCAACATCCCACCGCCGCGGATGTAACTGAGCTTCACGGACGTCGCTCCCGGCGGCTGCGGCGGATCGAACGCGCGCACCACGAACTGCCCCCCAGCGAAATCGAACGTGGGCCGCAAGTGACGGAGCACGTTCACGCCGAGCAGGATCTTGATGGGCGCGTTCACCTGGCGCGAAAGGCCCGACAGATCCTTGGCGAGCGCCGGGATGTCCCGCATCTCGATGCGTTCGCCGAAGCGAAGCGACACCCACGACGGCTGCGCGCCGCCGCTCGAATCGATCACCGCCTCGGAGGCACCGGTCGCGATCATGCCGAGCGCGGGCTCGCCATTGAGCTCGAGCGGAACGATGAGCGACGTCGTCCCCGCGCGCGGCATGTCGGTGACGGCGACGAGGCCCCCCGAAACCGCGAAGGGGGTGCGCCCCACGCCGAGGCGCGCGAGCTTGGCGATGTCCTGCGCCCAGGGATCGCGCACCTCCGGATCCGAAAGGAGCCGTTCGAGCTCGTCGGCGGCGCGGTCGACTTGCCCCGAGTACCAGTAGGCGCGGCCCCGCAC
>QGUH01000805.1 GCA_003242355.1 Pseudomonadota bacterium | reverse complement strand
CCGTTCGAGCGGAATGTGGACGACGCCGCGCTCGCGATTGACCCAACCGAAGCTCTCGCGCATGCGCCGTGCGGCGACCTTCGTGGCGACGGCCTGCTCGCCCCGGAACAGGCCCATTTCCGTTTGGCTGAGCTCGCGCGGAGGCTCCGCGCTGCGCGGGCTGGCGGCGACCATGCCTTCCCTGCCGCCCATCAGCCCCCAGGCGACGAGGACGCCCACGCCGGTGACGACGACGCTCACGACCGCGATGAGGGAGATCAGGCGTCCGTCGACGCGATCCGTTTCTTGCTCGACGTTCATAGCGGGCTCCGGTACTCGATGCTCTGCAGCAGCGCGGGGTCGTTCACGGGCACCATCGCCTTGCCGCGCAAGAGGAAGGCGCCGAACGCGACGGTGGTGCCGCCGACGGCGGCGAGCGCCGCGAGATCCCAGACGTTCGGAATGGGCCCGTGCGTCGCGTGCGACGGCGCCACCAACCAGAAGACGTCGACGTAGTGGAGCACCACGATCCACCCGCCGACGATGGCCATGAGCTTACCGTCGAACTTGATGGATCGGAGCAGCAGCACGAAAAACGGCAGGACGAAGCGTCCGAAGAAGAGCAGCGCCGCGACCGCGCCCCAGCCGTGCCGCGTGCGCTCGACGTAAAACTCGACTTCTTCCGGCTTGTTCGCAATCTGGATCAAAAGCACCTGGAAGAAGGCGATGTACGCCCAGAATACGGTGAACCCGAGCATGAGGCGCCCGAGCGCGTGGAAGTGCGGCGGGCGGATCCACGGCTCTCCGGGGATGGAGCGGCGAGCCGCGAACGCGAGCACGGTGAGCAGCCCCAGGCTCGCGACGAAGCCGCCGGCGAAGTAGTAGACGCCGAAGATCGTCGAGTACCACAGGGGCTGGAGTGACATCAGCCAATCGAACGCCGCGAAGGTGAGCGCCAGGGCGACGATCGGCAGCAGCGCCGAGGAGAGCGTCCGCTCCCTGTCGTACTCGGGCGCGGCCCCCGTGGGCGCTTCGCGATCGCGCGCCAGCGACCAGTGTCGCAAGAGGAACGCGACCACGATCCAGACCGCGAAGTAGAGCGCCGTGCGGCCGATGAAGAACGGAACGTTGAGGTAGGGGCGCTTGTGCTCGAGCAGCTCGGCCGCTTCGGACGACAGCCCCGTTCCGGAGACCCACACGTACAGGTGATCGAGGCCGAACGCGAGCGGCACGAACAGGACGGCGAGCACGGGGAACACCGAGGTGATCGCCTCGTTCAAGCGGCGCACCACGACGTTCCAGCGGGCGCGCACCACGTAGGTGATCATCAAGAAGATGAGGCCACCGAGCGCGATCGACGTGACGAACGCGAAGGCCGTGAGATAGCCGACGTACGTGTCGACCGTCGCGATGGCCCACCCGATGGCGACCGCGAGCCAGCCGACCAGCGCCACGATGGCGGAGCCCAGGAACAGCTTCCGACCGTCGAAAACCAGGCGGCGCTCCGATTCCTCCGAATCTAGCGAAGCCATGATTGTGCCTCCTTGCGAAGCTCGGGCGACAGCGCGGCCAGCTCGACGTGTTGGCTGAGCTGCAGGGCCTGGACGAACGCGACGACGGCCCAGCGGTCGCGTACCTCGAGCTCTTCGCGGTAACTCGGCATGAGCCCGTACCCCTGTTCGATGACGCGATAGAGGCGCCCAGCCGGGTAGTTGCGCAAGCGCTCTTCGTGCAGGGAAGGCGGCGGCCGGAGCCGCATGTTCTCCGCCACTTGCGAGACGCCGTTGCCGAGCTCACCGTGGCAGGTCGCGCAGAAGATGCGGAAGCGATTCTCGCCGCGCGTGAGCAGCGCCCGATCGACCGGAATGGGGACGTACGAGAGATAGCCGCCCTCTTCGAGACCGGTGACGAGCTCGGGAGGTCCGATCACCTGGTCGCGATGGACCGTGCCCCGCGGCGGATCGCGCATGATCTTGCCGTCGCTGAAGAACTGGCTCGGCTCGTACGGGTCGTAGCGGAACTGGTGGATCATCCGCTCGAAGTCGACGCCCTCGTCGTCGCAGCCGGCTGCGAACGGCCCGAGCGCGAGCGCGACGAGGACCGCGCGGCGACTCATGGCGACGGACTCCCTTCGTAGAGCTCGACCCGGAGCGGCCGAAACCGGCCGAGCTCCTCGCGCGTGCGCTCCGGATCGAAGCGCGGATCGTTGCCGTCGATGCGGAGCCAGAAGCGGTCGACGCTGGCGCTTTCGATGCCGTCGACCTCGAACACGGGGTCCCAGAGCTTCACCAGGCGCCCGAGCACGAGAACGCCGAAGAACGCGGTGAAGGAGGCGAGCAGCACCCCCATCTCGAAGGTGATGGGAACGAACGCGAGCGGCATGTGCGGGGGCCTGCCGCCCACGTCGAGGGGATAGAGATAGCCGACGAGCAGCCACTCGAGCCCGTAGGCGAGCGCCGCGCCGACCACGCCGCCGACGAAGATGGCGAACGGCAGCCGGGAACGCGGCAGCCCGAGGGCTTCACGCACGGCTTCGGTCGAATAGGGGGTGTGGGCGTCGAGCTCGCGATACCCTTGCTCGCGCAGCGCGCGCGCGGCTTCGGCGAGCTCGGTGGGACCCGAGAACTCAGCGAGCAGCATGCGGGGCATGGGAACTCTCTCGGTGATGGGCCTCCTCGTGGAGCTCGTGGCGCAGCTCCTTGACCTCGGAGGCGGCGACGATTGGCACGAAGCGCAGAAAGAGGAGGAACAGGAACAGGAAGAAGAAGAGGGTGCCGGTGAAGATGGTCAGATCCACCCAGGTGGGCGAGAAGGACTCCCACTTCGAGGGCAAAAACTCGCGTTCCAGCTGAACAACAATAATAACAA
>QGUH01000804.1 GCA_003242355.1 Pseudomonadota bacterium | reverse complement strand
TTCTCGGAGAGCGTGACGGCGGGCGCCGCCTTGGCGAACACGGGCCCGAGCCAATCGTCGAGCGGGTGGATGTGGAACAGGTGGGCGTTCAGGAACCCGCCGGCGATCGAAAGCGCCGCCAGGATCGCGAGGGGCACCCACATCTGCCACGGAGACTCGTGGGGCTTGGGCCCCTCGAGCGGCCCTTCTTCGTGCCCGTGGCCGTGGCCATGGCCGTGACCCGAGCCGTGCGCGTCGTGTCCGTGGCTCTGGAACCCCGGCACGATCTTCCAGCCGCGGAACTCACCGAAGAAGATGCCGATGAAGAGGCGCGTCATGTAGAAGGCGGTGCACACGGCCGCGGCGAAGCCGAGCGCGTAGAGCACGCTGCCGCCCCACTCGGGCCACGTGAACAGCTCGAGCGCATCCGGCCCCTGACCGAGACGCCCATCCGGCACCGGCGACGCGATGCCCGCGGTGAACGCCTTGAGCAGGATCTCGTCTTTGGAGAAGAACCCGCTCGTCAGCGGGAAGCCGACGATGGCCGCCCATGCCGCCGCGAAGGTGGCGAACGTGTACGGCATGTAGCGCCGCAGCCCGCCCATGTTGCGCATGTCCTGAGAGCGCTCGGTGTCGTGAATCCGCGCGTGCATCGCGTGGATGACCGAGCCCGCGCCGAGGAACAGGCAAGCCTTGAAGAAGGCGTGCGTGAGGACGTGGAAGAAGCCCGCGGTGAACGCGCCCACGCCCACGCCGAGGAACATGTAGCCGAGCTGGCTCACCGTGGAGTACGCGAGCACCTTCTTGATGTCGTTCTGCGCGAACGCGATGGTCGCCGCGAACAGCGCCGTGCACGCGCCGACGAACGCGACGGTGAACATCGCTGCCGGGCTCAGCACGAACACCACGGACATCCGGCACACGAGGTAAACGCCCGCCGTGACCATGGTCGCGGCGTGGATGAGGGCGCTGACCGGCGTGGGCCCCGCCATGGCGTCCGGAAGCCAGACGTAAAGAGGAATCTGCGCGCTCTTGCCCGCGCACCCGAGGAACAGCGCGAGGCCCACCAGGGTCGCGGCGCTCACGTACCGCGGGCGGTTGAGCCACTCCCCGAAAGAGCCGAGGTGCTCCGCAAGCGGCACGTACTGCCCGAAGGGCCACACCTGCACCGGCGTGAGCAGGTTCTGTGCGCCGGCTTCGATGCCCGACCAGTCGAGCGCGCCCGTGTAATAGAGGAGCAGCCCCATCCCGACGATCAGGCCGAAGTCGCCGATGCGGTTGGTGATGAAGGCCTTCTTGCCGGCAGCGGCGTTCGCGCTCTCCTCGAACCAGAACCCGATCAAGAGGTAGCTGCAGAGGCCGACGCCCTCCCACCCGACGAACAGCACGGGAAGGCTGTCGCCGAGGATGAGCACCAGCATCGAGAAGATGAACAGGTTCAGGTAACAGAAGAACCGGTGATAGCCGGGGTCCTCCTCCATGTACTTGGAGGAGTAGAGGTGGATGAGGAAGCCGATGCCCGTCACCACCAGGGCCATGGTCGCGTTGAGCGCGTCGAGCGACAGCGCGACCTCGATCGGAATCGTCCCGCCGTTGCGCGGCAGCGACAGGCGCATCCACTCCCAGGCCCGATAGACGAAGCGCACCGCGCTTTCGCCGCTCTGAGCCTCGCGGAGCATCAGGAACGCGACGACGCTCAGCACGAAGGACAGGAAGATCGACCCGAGCCCCATCAGCGTCACGGCTTGGCGGCCGAGCCGCTTGCCGAAGACGCCGTTCACGAACGCGCCGAGCAACGGCAGAACGACGATGAGGGCGAGCAGCGAGAAATCGCCGCGAGGGAACAGTGCTCCGAGCGCTTGCATCAGAGGCCTCGAACTAATTCCTCAGTTGGTCGGCTTCGTCGCTGAACACGGTCGCGCGGAGCCGATAGAAGGCGAGCACGATCGCGAGCCCCACGGCGGCCTCGGCCGCCGCCACGGCAATCACGAAGAAGGCGAACATCTGGCCGTTCATGTCGCCCGTGTGTTGGCGGTTGTACGCCACCAGGGCGAGGTTCACGGCGTTCAACATGAGCTCGATGCTCATCAGCTGAACGAGAACGTTGCGGCGCACGAGGAAGCCGAGCGCACCGAGCGCGAAGATCGTGGCCGAAAGGAACACGTAGTGCTCGACCACGTTGCCGATGAGATTCACAGCACGCCCTCCTTGGGCAGGGCCTTCTTGGGCAGAGCCTCGGTAACCAGAGGTTCCTTGGGCAGGGGTCGCCCCGCATCGCGCGGGTGAATGGGACCGTGGAACAAGCGGCGGGTCGGGTTCGGATCCCGCTTCGGCTGCTTGACCGTGTGGCGCGCGCGGGCGACCGCGATCGCCCCGATCGCCGCGACGATGAGCAGCGCCGTCGCGAGCTCGAACGGCACGAGCGCGCGGGTGAAGATCTGCGCCCCCACCGCTTCGACGCTACCGTGCTCCGGACCGACCGGACCGAAGCGCGCCGGCGTGACGTCGGCTCCCGCGACGAGCACGAGCGCGCCCAGGCCGAGAAGGCCGAGCGCCGCGGCGGCCACGCTGCGAGCGGCCCGCGCCCGAACGGGCCCGGTCGAGACCGAGCTCGCGTCGGACCCGAGCAGCATGACCACGAACACGAACAGGACGACGACGGCCCCCGCGTAGACGATGAGCTGGATGGCCGCGAGAAACTGGGCGTTCAGCTTGAGGAACAGCCCCGCGATGCCCGCGATCGTGAACAGCAGCCCGACGGCGCTGCGAATCGCGCCCTTCGCGGCGAGGGCCCACACCCGGCCGACCAGCGCAAAAAGCCGCAACACGGGGAAAAAAACGTTCCGGGGGGCAACAACAAAATGCCCCC
>QGUH01000803.1 GCA_003242355.1 Pseudomonadota bacterium | reverse complement strand
CCCGTGGGCGCGCTGGCGCGTCTCCCCCCGCCCGGCTTGCCAGATCCGTGCGCCAACGCGAGGAAGCCGCCACGCGCCTGCTCGATCGATGGCCGGAGCTCGGACTCTCCCTCACGCTCCCCCCGTTACCGCACTGACCAGGCATTGAACGCGTTGAACGACGCGCCCCAGACACCCGTGTCGAGCTCCCCGTCGAAGCGCTGGCAGGCGCTTCGACGCGCGCTCGACGCGTGGTTCGAGCCGGTTTTCTGGATGTGGGCGACGGGGTTCGCGGTCGTCGGCGCGGCCATCGCCGTGGTCATCGCGTGGGGGCCGCTCGAAGGCATCGCCCACGTCCAAGACGAGATCGTCTACGAGCTCCAGGCACGGCACCTCGCCGAGGGGCGTCTGTGGGAGCCCGAGCGGACGCCGCGCGCGGCGCATCACTTCGAGTTCGTGATCAACGCCGATGGACGCCGCTACGGCATCTTCCCCGTGGGCTGGCCCCTCGTGCTCGCGCTCGGCACGCTCTTCGGGGCGCCCTTGCTCGTCAATCCCATCCTGCACGCGGTGACGGTGCTCGTCGGCGCCTCGCTCGCGCGTCGCGTCGCCGGCGTTTCGGTGGGGGCGGTGGCGGCGCCGTTGCTCGCGGTGAATCCCGGGCTGCTCTTGCAGGCCGCGTCGCGCATGTCCCACACGCTCTCGGCGTTGCTCACGCTCTCCGCGTTCGCACTGGCGCTCGGAGCCCCGAGTCGAAAGCGGGGAGTCGCGCTCGGCACTCTACTCGGATGGCTGCTCCTCACGCGGCCCCTCGACGCGCTCGTCGCCTCGGCGCTGGTCGCGCTCACCATCGGGCTCGCGCATCGCACGGCGCTCCGCGAAGCCAAGCCCTTCGTCTTCGCGCTCGTACCGCTCGCCGCGTTCGCCCTCGTGCTCGGCGCATACAATACGGCGCTCGAGGGGCACCCGCTGACGTTCCCGCAAACGAGCTGGTTCGCCCGCGGCGAGCCGCCGGCCCTGGGAGACGGGCAGCGCTACGACGCGACCTGCAACCGCCTCGGCTTCGGACCAGGACACGGCTGCCGATGGGTCGCCGGCACGCTCGATCACACGCTCGCGCGCGGCCTGTCGTTCGTTTGGGAAAACTGGCGCCTGACGCCGGATCTCTGGTTCGGCGGTCGGGTGCCCGCGCTGTTCGTGCTGCCTGCTCTCGTCACGCCGCGCGGTCGAAAGCTCGCGCTCTTGGCGCTCGGAACGTGGCTCGCGCTGTCGCTTTCGTACTCGCTCTACTGGTATCACGGCGCCGCGTACGGGCCGCGATTCCATCACTCCGCCGCGCCGCTCGCCGTGCTCGCGTTTGCGGCGGGCGCCGCGCGCACGGCGAGCCTTTTGCGCCTCCCCTTCGTGGTCGGGCTCGCGCTCACGCTGCCGCTCGGGCACGTCACTGCCGAAAGCGCCCGCGAGCTTCGGGGGTATTGGGGCGTCGACGGACGCGTGCACGCGCTCGTCGACGCCTGGGATCGCGGCCCGGCCTTGGTCGCCGTGGCCTACGGTCCACACCCGTGGGTGCCCGCGTATCTTCCGAAGACGTCGGCGCCGGATACGGCCTTCGATGCCGTGCTGCGCCGGGGGATGTGGATCGAAACGCGCTCACCCGCGCTCGAGTTCGCCGAGTACCAGCCCGCGCTCCACGACGAGCTCCTGCGCCGCGCCGCGGGGCGCCCGGCGTACTTGCTCGTGCTACACGACCACCCGGGGCGCGACTATCTGGTGCCGTTCGCGCGACTCGCGAAGCCCGAAGGGCAGCGCCGCGATCTCCCGTTGCCGCAGCCGCTGCCGTACTACCGAGAGCCGCTCGAGGGCGCCGAGCCGATCGCTCACTATTACGCCCGTCGCTCGAGCCCCCGGGCGTCGGCTCACTCGCCTTCGTTTTCGAGATAGAGCTCGCCCGTGAAGCTGCTCGCGACGGCCCGCGAGAAGACACCGTCACCGTCGGCGTCGGCCTTGGCCTGGATCACGTACCAGGGCTCCCTCGGGGTGCCCCAACCCGGGTCGTCGATTTCGAGCGTGGGCAGGGTGCCGCCCGCGACGCCCGCGTTCACGCGATAGCGATACACCACGGGGTAGCGCACCTGCGCGTTGAGCTCCCGAAACCGCGCCCCGTCGGCGTGCGTCGTGTATCCGTGCTGCCACGAGCGCGCGGTGGCGTCGATGGACGTGCTCGGGTACCAGGTGCCGCTGGCAGAGGCGTTCAGGTACACGTGGTGCTCGGCGCGATACGTCTCTTGAGCGGCACGCAGGGCCTGAACGACGGAAGCCACCTCGACGGATTTCGAGGCGCGGACCTCCTTGCGAAACGAGGCGATGCCAATCATCGCGAGGATGCCCACGAGCGACACCACGACCATGAGCTCGGTCAGGGTGAAGCCGCGCACGCGCGCGGCGCACGCGGCAGGCACACGAACGCGGAGCATGGTTCTTCGAGCGTACCACGCGCGGCGCGCGCTTCCCTTCCGGGTACTCGCCGGACGCGCCGTCGTGTGGAGTCGCCTCACTCCGCCTCTCCCACTTCCGCGCTCTCTTCCTCCGTGTCGTCGCCGCCGAGCCCGTGCTTTTTGAGGCGATAGCGCAGGGAGCGGAAGGTGATGCCGAGCAACTCGGCGGCGCGCGTCCGCACGCCCCCCGTGCGTTCGAGCGCGGCCAAGATCAGGCGCCGTTCGACCTCGCTCAGAATGTCGTCCAGGCGGGTCCCCCCAGGGGGGACGCCGGGCAACGCAGGGGGGGGGGCTCCCGCCCCGCCCGCTGGCACGGGGGGGAAATCCCCCGGGGCGAGGAAGCCCGCCACAGGAGACGCCCAGGGCCCTCCAACAATG
>QGUH01000802.1 GCA_003242355.1 Pseudomonadota bacterium | reverse complement strand
TTGAAAAGTTGGTGGAGGGCTTTAGGTTGTCCGCCGTGGGTCAAGACCCCTTGGGGAGAGAGGGCTGTGTAATGGTTGGGAGTTTGCCGGGCGCCTCCGGGGAGCGCCCCGCGAGGAAGAACGCCCAGCTCTCCTCGAAGAGCGCGTCGAGCCAGTACTCGCTCGCGACATCGACGGCGTTCCAGTACTTGACCGCAGCGGACAGCTTCTTCTCGTCCACCGTCGGCGCGTTCGTCTCGGGGTCGAGGCGAATGGACGCGGAGTAGAAGGTGCGCGCGATCGACAGGTTCGCGAGGTCGCGCATGCGATCCTCGTCCTCGACGCCTTCCACGCCCTCGTCGATGGCCTCGAGGATGCGCTGGAACGCCTTGACGGCCGGAACCGACTTGCGCAGCTGCACGTAGCTGATGCCCGTGAAGAACTGCGCCTTCACGTAGTACTCGCTGCGGCGGTCCACCTTCTGGAAGAGGCGAATCGCCTCCTGGTACTGCCGGTTCCGGTACTTGTACCGGCCCAGCATGTAGTTGAGCTGCCAGTAGAGGTCGCGCTGCTGCTCGTTGTCGAACCGGGCAACCTGGTCGTCGGTGTACTTACCGACCCGCTCGATGATGTCGGCCGGCTCGGGAAGCTGTGTGGCGAGCTTGGCGAGCCAGAGCAGCGTCTCCTTGAACTTGAGGTGGTTCGGGTTGTCCGCGATGACGCTGAAGATCGCGTAGCTGGCCTGGTAGAACTTCAGCCGATAGAGGGAGATCGCGAGGTAGTACTCGGCGAGCTGCCGGTTCCCCGGGTCGTCACCCGTTTCGCCGGTGGCCACCGCGTGCAGGGCCTGAGCAGCCTCGTTCCAGCGTTCCTTGTCGAACAGCTGCTTGGCCGCCGCGGCAGCCTCCGTCATCTGACCCGCGGTGACCGGAGGAGGCGCAGCCTTCCCCTCCCCTTCGTCTAGATCGATGTCCACTGGCTTGCCGCCACCGGCGGCAGGCACTTCCTCGTCGAGATCGATGACCTCTTGAGCATGCCCAATGCGCGACACTGCGGTGGGCGCCGCGAGAGAAGCCAGGATGCAGACGGCGACTAGGCCCTTTCGAAACATGAATCCTCTCTTGTCGTGTGCTCGTGTCGTCGCGCCCGCTGGGGCGGTGCCGCGTTTGCCTCGCAGCGGTGCCGGCCGAGTCTAACACCGCGAAAAAACCGAATAAGTTTCGCTACATACAACCGACGGCCGCGGGGCATGTTAGATAGCGGTCGAGAGCGTTGTCAAGGTCGTCCGGCGTGTGGCGCCGCGTTTTTGCGGGCTCTTGCGCGAACAGAAATTTCGATCGGTAGACGAGCTCCTCGTGGTGAAGGAGCACCACCGTAACTTCATTCGAGAGAAACCGGGATGGAAAGAGTCCTCTCCCGTTGCCTTCGGTCGAAAGGGAGGTGGCGGTCTCGCGCCCTCGGATGGCGTGCGGGCGAAAAAATCCTCCAAACGCGGTAGAGAGCTCGAATCGCACACGGCACGACGCGCGACCGGGCTCGCCGAGTCGGCGCAACGCTCGACGGACGGCACGATAAAGAGGAGGGAGCGGGCTGGGGTCGGTCGGTGCATGTGTGAGCGCTCGGCGTGACCACGCGCGGCAAACCGAGGCGGGCAGGCGTTGGGACACGCGAAGGTCGCTCGCCCTTGGCAGCCGTGGGGCCGAGCACGGTGGCCCCGCACCGGAGCGCCAACGCGAGCGATTGCGCCACGCTTTCGCGTTGACTGCTCTTCTTCCGATAAGTTACGGTGCCGTCGTTCCCGAAGCCCTGAGTAGGGTATCGGGCTTCCCGTACACGGACTGGACGGACCGCCGATGATTCGTGCTTTTGCGCTCAGGTCTCTGGCTAAGATTTCCGCGGCCGCTTTGCTCGCATTGGGTTGCCAGAGCGGCGGCGTCGGGGATCCGTGCATCCCCGAAGACGAGTACCAGGCCAACTTCAGCGGGTTCGCTGTCCACGAGATCAATACCGAGAGCAAGTCGTTTCAGTGCGAAACCCGCATCTGCCTCGCCAACCACTTCCGGGGCCGCGTGAGCTGCCCCTATGGGCAGACCGAAGAGGAAGCGCAGAACAACCCGCAGTGCCATATTCCGGGTAGCCAGGAGCCGATCAAGGTCGCCGTCGCGCCGCAGTTCCTCGAGCGACGAGCCGAGCTCACGGTCTACTGCTCGTGTCGTTGCGACGGCCCGCAGGCGAATGCGCGGTACTGCGAGTGCCCGTCCGGCTACAAGTGCGCCAAGCTGGTGGACGACATCGGCGTCAACAAGGAAGGCCAGCTTGCCGGCTCGTACTGCATCAAAGAGGGCACCGACTACAACACCGGGCACTCCCAGGCCACCTGCAATCGTGGGGACAAGAACTGCGGGCACGAGCGCGGGCCGTTCGCTACCGACGAAGGGAACTGATCCCGGCCGTTTCCCGTCCCCCGCGCCTCCCCGGTCGGATGGGGCAGCGCCTCCGCGCGGCCAGGCACGGAGGCCGAACCGCGTGGAGATTGGCAGAGCGGCGGAACGCGCCGTAGTCGAGTATCTCGTGGCGAACGGGTTCTCCGTGGTCGCCACGAATCTCCGCGTCGGTCACTACGAGATCGACATCGTCGCGCGCAAAGGGGCCACGATCGCGATCGTCGAGGTGCGGACGCGCGGAACCGCGGCGTTCACTCGCCCCTTCGGAAGCCTGGATGGATCCAAGCGGCGGCGCATTCGCCTCGCGGGTGAACGGCTGTGGCGGCGGCGTTACCGCCACGATCCGAGCGTTGCACGCCTGCGCTACGACGCGGGGGGCGCCAGGTCGGTCGACGGGGTCCCCCGGGGGAGGACCGCCGCCCCCCCGTT
>QGUH01000801.1 GCA_003242355.1 Pseudomonadota bacterium | reverse complement strand
GAGCAGGGCGGGGCCTTCGAGCGAGCTGCCGCGTGACGCCGACAGGCCCCACGACTCCTATCGTTGCCCATTAGGCGGCGTCTACATCGCTGCTCTTCGATAGCGGGAGCGACTCTCGGCCCGCCGCCGGAGTGTGCTTCGCGGCGACGAGCCGTTCCCGGCCGACCTCTCCGATGCGACTCGCTGCGCTCGTCGCGGGCTCGGTTCGCTCGCAGGAAACTGAGTGCGGCTAGAGGTTGGTCTCGATGCGCGTTCGACGGCGGCGGCGACGGCGGCGGCGGGTGGCGTCGGAGGGGAGGGCGTCGGACACGTCGGGAGGTGGCGGGCCGGAGAGGGAGGCGCCGCGCAGCGAGGCGACCTCGAGCGCGAGCGCGTAGTGCGCCGAGCGCGAAAGGCGCCCAACGCGGCCCGACTCGAGGCGCGGCAACATCGAGGCGACGCGCCGAACGGGCTCCGCGATCCGCCGCGGCACGTTGAGCCGATCGACGATGGGCTCGAGGAAGTGATACGCCGCCTCCACGCGATCGCGCTCACCCTGGCACGCTTCGCGGAGTGGCTCGAGCAAGAGCGCTGCCCAGAGCACGGTGTCATCGAGCGCTCCTTCGCCCTGCGTGCGGCGGTCGACCTCCGAGAGGATGCGCCACACCGTATCGTCCTCGTCCTCGCGATCGGCGAGGTACGTCGACAGCTCGGGCAAGAGCACGTCGAGCACGCCCGTTTCCCAGGCGATCCACAGCGAGCGATGCGCGGCGCCGCCGCGCATCAGGCGCAGCACCTCTTCGAACAGCCGCGGCTTGGCGGCGCGGCGAAGCGCGTGCCGGCAACACACGATCGCGTCGTACACGTCCGGAGCGATGCCGAAATCGAGGCGCGCGCTGAACTTGATCGCGCGCAGCAGGCGCACCGGATCTTCGAGGAAGCGCACGACCGGTTTGCCGATGGTGTGGACGCTGCGGCGCTCGATGTCCGGCATGCCGCCCACCCAATCGAGGATTTCGCCGTGCTCGAGGTCGTAGAACAGAGCGTTGATCGTGAAGTCGCGGCGCTGGGCGTCCTCGTGCGCGTCGCCGAACACGTTGTCGTTTCGAATCAACAGGTCTTCGCCGTCGCGCCCGTTCGTCTCCGGCGGCGCTTTGCGGAACGTGGCGGTCTCGATGACCTTGCCGCCGCCGAAGAGCACGTGAACGAGACGAAAGCGGCGCCCGATGATGCGCGAGTTGCGGAACAAGCGCCGCACGTCGTCCGGTCGAGCGTTCGTGACGACGTCGAAGTCCTTGGGCCGCTTTCCCACGAGGAGATCGCGCACACATCCGCCTACGAGGTAGGCTTCGTAGCCGTGGCGAACGAGGCGCCGGACGACCTTTGCCGCGTCCGGGTCAATCGCCTCCTCGTCGAGCGAAACCGGATAGATCTCCGGTTCCGGCCCAGATCGCTCCCGCGAAGGAGCTTCGGCTTCCGAGCCGGCCCCCTCGTCGTCAGGGCGATCGAGCTCTGGCTCGAGATCGGGGGAAGGGGAACGCGCCATGAGAAACGGTGTTCGCCCCGTATACCACCGGACCCTGGGTCGCTCGAGTCGAACGAGCCTGGCCCCAGGGCCTCCGTCGAACCGGAACACACGCGCTGCGGCACCGAGAAAGCCGCGAGGGTGTCGCGAGGGCCGGAAACGGGGCTCGGGCGCGGCCGAAACCGCGCCCGTCTGCTACGTTCCTTACGTTTATCATGCCCCTCTCTGCCCAGCAGCCGGCATTCGAGAGGAACGTCCCATGAGCATCCTGGTCCTCACGCCCGACTCGGAAGCGGCGCGCTCGCTGTGCACGGCGCTCGCGCGTTCGGGCCAGGCGGCGAGCTGGGAAATCAGCCCCGATCGCGCCACGGCGCGCCTTCGGGAGAAGCCGCCGCTCGTGCTCGTGGCCGACACCTCGATCGGCGCGCATCCGACCGTCGTTTCCGAGCTGAAGTCGGGGGCTCCTTGGGCTCGAGTCTTTCTGATCGGCGAGCAGCCGGCCGCTTCGAACGACGACTTCCCGGTCGTGCCCAAGCCGTTCGATGCCTCCGAGCTCGCTCAGGTGCTGGTTCGGGAAGGCGAGCTCGCCGAGCTCGATCGGAGTCGGCATGCGCTGCGCGAGCGCCTCGAGGGCCTCACGCTGCTCGTCGACGAATGCTTCGAGGCGATCATCGGTCTGTCCGCCGACGGCATCGTGCTTTCGTGGAATCCCGGAGCCGCCTCGCTCTACGGATACTCCGCGGAGGAGATCATCGGGCGCAGCATCGAGCTGCTCGACATCGAGCCCGAGCGCACGTTCGCGCAGCTCGCCGAGGGCGAGCGCCGCGTCGCCGAGGTGCGGCGGCGCCACAAGAGCGGGCGCGAGATTCGCGTGCTGCTTTCGGTCTCGCGCGTGCAGCGCGCCGCCAAGGACGGCATTCACCTCGCCGAGGTGTCACTCGACATCACCGAGCGGCGCGAGCTCGAGCGCAGCTTGGAGCACGCCGAGCGCCTCGCCGCCATCGGGCGCATCGCGGCCGGCATGGCGCACGAGATCAACAACCCCCTCGCGGTGATCGGCGCCTCGGCCGCTTACGTCGGCGAGATCGCCACGCGGCTCGGGGACGCCGATTTGCTCGCGGCGGCGAGCGACATCGAAGTGGCCGTGGAGCGCATCGGCAGCTTCGTGCGGCACATCTGCGGCTTCGCGCGGCGCGAGCGGCCGCACATGGCCGACGCTCCAGTGAGCACGGCGCTCGACATCCCGCCCCGGATGGGGCGGCCGCGGCCGAAAGATCGACCGGTTCAGGTGCGCGTGGCCCTGTCTTTTATAAACACTTAACGCTCCAGAGAAAGAGAAACGGGATAG
>QGUH01000800.1 GCA_003242355.1 Pseudomonadota bacterium | reverse complement strand
TTTTTAATTTCCGCGGCCCCCCCGTATTTCCACTTTCCCCTTCGTCGGCCACGTCAGATTGTTATAAGGGACAGCGTTGGCGCCGCCCGAGAGCGCGACACCGTCGACGGCGTTGCTCACCACGGCGCCGCCCGTGACCAGGACGCCTGTCGTGGTGTTCGTGACCATGGCGCCGCCGCTGAGGGCCGTTCCTTCGACGGTTCCTGCGTGCACGAGCCCGCCCGCGACGGCCGCGCCGAGCAACGTTCCTCCGGCGCTCAAGCCCGCGCCCGAAAGGGAGACTCCCGTGACGTCGCGGTCGGCGCGCAAGAAACCGAAATCCAACGCGAGGCCCTCCACCGCGCCGACGCGGCTGTACACGAGCCCGAGGTTCGTCGCGAAGGAGCGCTGCTCGGCGTCGGGATAGAGAGCGAGCGGCGAGAAGAACGCGAGGTTGAAGGGCGTTGGCTCGAGGGGCTCGCTCGGGCGAGCCGTGGGAGCCTCTGTTTCGGGCTCGGCAGGCGTGGGGGCCGCGGCGGGTTCCGCGGGGGCGGGCTCCGGCGCGGGCGCCGGCTCCGGTGCGAGTTCGGGCGGTGTCGCTTCCGACTCGGGCGCGGTGCGCTGCGCTGCGAGGGAGCGCAAGAGCTCGCTCGCTTCGTCGCGCACCAAGTTGCCCGTGACCCAAGCGATGACCTCGATGGCGCGTTCTCGATCCGCGGGGAGCTCCACGCTGCGCGTGATCGGATCGCCCGTGGGCGGTCGATAGCGAACCGTCGCGCGGTTCTCGGATTCGATGGTGATGGAGAGGGTTGCCGTGACATCGTTCCCACTGCCCACGCGCAGGCCGAGCTCGCGCTCGATGGCGCCGTGCAAATGCTCCGCGCCGATGTCGGCGCGTCCATGGACGTCGAGCTCTGCCACGAGCGGTGCGGCGGTCGGTGCAGACGCGTTCGTCGCCTCCGCGGCAGATCGAGCGAGCGCCGGCGCCGGAAGCGCGAGCAGGGCGAACGGAAGCAAGCGGAGAGCGATCATTGAATGACGAAGTTGCATGTGTAGCGGACCTCCGTAGCGACGGCGCGTCCCGAGTGATCCCTCGGGGGAGACCAGCGGCTTCCCGTGATGGTCCGCCGGCACGCCTCGCCGAATCCGGCGAGGGTCTCCGAAAGAGCGACGACGGCGCGCGCGACTCCGTCGGGATCGATGCGGGCGCGCACCGTCGCGCGACCGCCGATCCCGCGCCGACGCGCGCCTTCGGGATAGTTGGCGCGGAGCTCGTCTTCGAGCGCGGGCGGCACGGGCCGCGCTGCGAGCTGGCGCGCGGGCACGAGCGGAGGCGCTGCTGCCGCTGCTCCGGAGGGGCGCGGGGGCGCCGCCGGCGAGGAGACCGTGCGGGGCGCCGCGTGGCTCGTCCCCTTGGATCCCGTTCCCGAGAACACGCCCGCCACGGAGAACCCGGCCGCTTCCCCTCCGAGCATCACCGAGCGCAAATCGAGGGGAGCATTTGCTGCCTCCGGCGTCGGAGGTTGCTCTGCGGCCGGCTCCGCGGCTTTCGGGGGAGCTTCGGAGCGCGCCGCGACCTTTTGGGGCACCGCGACCGGCGGCTCGGGCTCCGCTCTTCGTTCCGGCGCGGGAGGGGGAGGAGCGGGCGGCTCCGGCTTCGCGACCGTCGGCGTCGGAGCAATTTCCATCCACACCGGGGCGGCGCGCGCTTGCCGCTCGGGCAGCGCGCCCTCGTCGTCGAGCGCGATCGCGGCGACGAGGTGCACGAGCACGCTCAGTGAAAGCGCTCGTTTGCGCAGGGGCGCGCCCGGCTCGAGCTCACGGCGACGCGACGTCATTGGGGCTCACGTGGAAGGCGAAGCGCACCACGCCTTCGCTGCGCAAAAGGTCGATGGCCGAGACGACGTGCTCGTGGCGACACAGGCGGTCGGCGGCGAGCACCGCGCGGACCTCGTCGCTCGTCGCGCGGGCACGCCGAATGCGCTCGCGAAGCTCCGGCGCGGCGATGGGCGCACCGTCGAGGTGCATCGTCCCGTCGGCGCCGATGTCGAGCACGAGGGGAGCCGCGAGGGATTCGCCGCTCGCCGCCTTCGGCAGCTCGAGCGGGATGCTCCGCGCCACGATCGAGGTCGCGGTGACCATCAGCACGACGAGCAGAAGGAGGACCACGTCCACCAGGGGCGTGACGTTGATGCCCGAGATCGTCTCGTCGTTGCTCGAAGAGCCGTGCGCCATGATCACTCCGCGGCTTCCAGAGCGCCGTTCGCCTTGCGCAGCGCGAGCACCTCGCGCATCAAGGCTTCGGCGCGGCCGAGTCGATTGCGGATCACCCGCTGGTAGAAGTTGAAGAACGCGACTGCCGGCAGGGCGATCAGGATGCCGACGGCCGTCGCCACGAGCGCTTCGCCGACCTCCGTCATCAGCCCCTCGGAGATTTGCCCGCGGGCATGCTCGAGCTCGCGGAAGGCGCGCACGATCCCGATCACCGTTCCGAGCAGGCCGATGAAGGGTGCGTTGTTTCCGAGCGTGCCGAGAAACGACAGGTGGCGCTCCATGCCGAGCCGCGCGAGCTCGGCCTCTCCGCGCATCCGTTCTTCCGCGCTCGCGGTCGAATCCGTGTCGAGGCCGGCGCGCGCGATGCGCGCCTCGAAGCTCGGCGAATCGTCGAGCACGCGACGCGCCGCGGTGAGCTCGCCGCGTCCGATGGCTTGTCGGAGTCGATCGCGCAGCCCGACGACGTCGTCGCGCGACATCCAGAACAGCACCGCGCGTTCGATGGCCACGGCGAGCGAAAGAACCGAGAGGGCCACGAGCAGCCACAGCACCCATTCGGTGCCGTGGTTCGTCAGGGCGCCCAGTTGTCGAGACAGAGTCACG
>QGUH01000799.1 GCA_003242355.1 Pseudomonadota bacterium | reverse complement strand
CGCTAGGTTTGTGTTTTTGTGAAAGCAAAAGAGGGAATACGGCTCTCGGTCCGGTTCGGGGGCCCTGGCAATGGTATAAAGGACCGGGCCTGGGGCTCGCGCTGGGCCGCGCCACCCTCCGCGCGCTCGCAGGGCTCGCTGCCGATCGAGCGCTCACGGCGGCGGGTCCGAGCCCGTTCGTTCCCGGCTTGCTCGAAGTGGGCGGAGCGCGCTCGCGGCGCCGACTCGTTCTCGTGCTGTCGGCCGTGGGCCTCCTCGTCGTGACGAGCATCCTCGACGTCGCGCCCGATCGCGACACGGCGCTCGGGCACGTCGCCCGCGGCGCGCGCTGGCTGCTCGGCTACGGCTCGATCGCGATGGTCGTCTCCGGAGTGCTCGGGATCGCGCTCGGAGCGCTGTCGGCGCGCACCACGCGCGCGATCGACGGGGCGCTCGCGCGGGCCGTCGAAGTCAGCGCGTCCTTGCCTTCCGTGGTGTGGGCCGCCGCGCTCGCGGCCACGCTCGACGGCGGGCTCCGACTCGCGGTCGCGCTCGGAGCGCTGCGCGCGTTCGACGTGGCCTGGGTGGTCCGCACCGAGCTGGTGCGGCTCGCGAGCGCCGACACGCCGCTCGACGAAGGTGCGTTCGGCCATTCCCCGCTCGCGCCCTACCTGCGCCAGCGCCGAGCCGCCCTGCGGACCGGACTGGCGGCGGCAGCGCTCACGCCCGCGTGGATGATGGCGCTCGGAGCTGCGGCCTGCGTGATGGGGCTTTCCGATGGCCCCGCCGTGGCCGGTTGGCCCGAGCTCTTCGCGGGCGAGCACCCGAAGTTCGCTGGCCTCGTTGCCGCCATTCTGCTCGTGGCCCTCACGGCAGCGCTGCTTTCCGCCGTGGCGCCCCATCCACGCATCATCGGGGCTCCCCGCTCCTCCCGTCCGCCACCGCCACGGTCGACGTATCCGCCGCCCTCCGAACGACGATCCGAGATCGTCCGGGCCAGTTCCCACGGCGAGCAGGACTTGCGGCGCGGCCCGGGATGACGGACATAGTCGGGACGATGCCGATTCCGACGATCGACGAACGCTCGTTCGAGCAAGAAGTGATGATGACCGAGCTCCCCGTGCTCGTGGAGTTCTCCGCGGAGTGGTGCGGGCCCTGCAAGGTCGTCGCGCCGGAGCTCGAAGCGCTCTCGCGCGAGCTCGAGGGCAAGGCGAAGATCGTCAAGGTCGACATCGATCGATCGCCGCTGCTCTCACGGCAGCTCGGCATCCAATCCGTGCCGACCTTCGTCGTCTTTCACGGCGGTCGCCCCGTGGGGGGGCGCGTGGGAGCGCTCAAGCGCGCACAGCTCCGTGAAATGCTCGAGCCGTTTCTGCCGCGCGCCGAGGGAGCGATCAAACCGGAGGAGCTCGCGATGCTGCTGCAGAACCGGCGCGTGAGCGTCGTCGACACGCGGGAGCCCGCCGTGTACCAGCGCACGCACATCGTCGGCGCCGTCAACATTCCGCTGGAAGAGATCGAGAACCGTCTCGCGGAGCTCCACATGCTCCCGGCGCCGCCGGTCCTCTATTGCCGCGCCGGCGATCGCACCAAGGATCTCGCGGCGAAGCTCGCGCAGCAGGGCATCCAAATCGCCTTCCTCGAAGGCGGCGTGCTCGCCTGGGAAGCGAGCGGCTTCCCCCTCGAGCGGCCCGACTGAGCGTCTCGACGCGGTCGTACACCCGGCGGCCGAGCGCCGTGAAAAGAGCCCCGAGTGCGATGGATCGGTGGCGGCCGATCATGGAGTGCTCCCCGCCTTTCGCACGCGGTCGCACGCGGTCGCGGGTACCGCATGATCCGCCGCCGCCCCGCGGCGATCGAGCGCCGTCGAGGGGACCGTCGCGTTCGGCGCCATGCTGGCAGTAAGCTCGCGCACGCTGCGCTCGTCGTGCGCGCGGGTCACGCATTCGACGGGAAACACGGCTTCAATCTCGACCGTCTCCTCCGCAAAAGTCCGAGTCGAGAGCGACGACTGGGCGGGAAACGCGCCGCAATATGCGGAACCCGGCGTCGAGACGCGTGCCGGCGCGGGAAGGTCCCGCCGAATTCACGAGCCTCGATGAGGCCGATCCCCACGCGCCCGTCGCGTTCTCGAGAGCTGCGAAGGGCCGCCCCTGCGAAGCACGGCGCGAACGCCGATCGTCAGGCGGATCGGCTCCATCGAAACGACCGGCGTTCGAGCGAGGCTCAGAATGAGATTGTAAGAGCACTTTCCCGAATGGCGCGAGCATTCGAATCGCTTCGAGCCACGACCAGACGCGAATTCGTCTGCCGAACCGGAACCGATCTCGGCTATCCCCTCCGGCGCCTGCCAGAAATGTAGGGTAAGGTCTGTCGCCGCCCCGGCAAAGCATCACGCTCGTTCCGGCCGCGGTGTTCCCGATCGCAGAGGAGCAGAATTCGGATGTCGCGTTCGCCCTATCTCGTTGCTTCGATTCTCGTGCTGTCGGCGTGCTCGCCGGAAGCCCAAGGCCCGTCACCCATGGGGGGTCAGGGCGGCACTCCCGGAAGCACCAGCGGGGGCTCGGTCAACCAGGGTGGAAGCGTTCAAGGCGGGAGCAGCCAGGGCGGGAGCAGCCAGGGCGGGAGCAGCCAAGGCGGAAGCAGCGGCATGGCATCGGGCGGAACGAGCACCGGGGGAACGGCCGCGGGCGGCGGCTCCGCGGGCATGGGAGGGACCACGGGAGGCACGAGCGGCAGCGGCGGCCAGACCATGGCCGGCAGCGGGGGCGTCGCCGGCGGACAAGGCGGGGGAATGTCCGGAGCCGGCGGCTCGATCGCCGGCGCTGGGGGCTCGATGGCGGGCCCCGGGGGTGAAGCGCGCGGCGGGCCGGGTGCCGCG
>QGUH01000798.1 GCA_003242355.1 Pseudomonadota bacterium | reverse complement strand
GCGGACCCGCATGCCGGGTGGTGTGGCAGGGGTCCCGAGGGATTACCTCGGGCCCCTATGCCGATTGTGGGGTGTGAACCGTGTCCACGCGTCGTGGCAAACGCGGCGTCGCGCGAGGGAGCCTCGTTTTTCTGCGTGTGGCGTGAGTCGCGTCCGCCAGTTGCAGGCTCTCACGAAGAGCGCGCTTTTCGTCCGGCGTGAGCCGTGTCCGCGCGTTGCACGTGCGAGATTCCCCCGTGACGGCGCCTCGTTTTCTCGTAGCGGGCGTGAACCGCGGCGCGAGGAGAGGCGGCTCCGTGGCGTGAATCGAAGGAATGCGTGAACGAGGCCCCCGATGCGGAGGCCTCGTTTCGTTTGCCTCGGAGGCAGGAGGAGAAGGAGCGCGCGTCAGCGGGGATCGACGGCGGCGTACCGCGGGACTTCGTCCCCACCGGGGCCGCCGAAGTCGAAGCGTCCCTGCATGCCGAGATACACGAATGCGCTCACGCGCGGTCGATCGACGGCATCGGTGCGGTCGTAGAGAAAGAGGTCGAGATCGGCTCCGAGGATCGGAGCGAACGCGACGTCACGCTGCATCCGGAAGTCGAGCCCGGTCGTTACGCTCAAGAGCTGCACGCCGTGCAACAGATCGTCTCGACCACTCGCCGGGGCGTGATGGAGCAGGCGATAGCCGATTCCGGCGCGCGCCCAGGGATCGAGCCGTGAGAACGGTTCGAAGTGATAGGTGGCGTCGAGACGGCCGATCGCGCCGTGGGCGAGGTCATCGCCTTCCAGCGTGTCGCCTCCATAGATTTGGTAGGCGCCGCTCACGCCGAGCATCCATCGGGGCGAGAGGCGATACCCGACGCCGAGATCCAGGCTCGCGCCCGAGCCCAAGGAGCCGAAGAGATCGCCGACGCCGCCCTGCGGCTGCCCGAGTCCGCGCACGTAGCCAATCGAGAACGTGATTTCGGGTACGTTCGTAGGGCTCTCGATGGATCGGTTCCAGTAGCTGCCCTGGAGATCGTCCGAATTCGCGGCTCCGGGCTCCGCAGCGAGCGCTGGAGTCGCGAGGCCCAACACGAGCGTGATGATTGAAACCCGATGAGATAGCAATCGCATTGAGGGCCTCCCTTTCTTGGTGGCACTCGGCCCACAGCAAGCGATGTGCCCGCACTCGCGGAGACGGGCTTTGCGCTGGCTCCGGCGGAATTCGCTTCCGAAAGCTCACGGTGACCCAACGTCGCGCGAACGATCTGCGTTCCGATCGGCAAGCCGTGCACGGAGCGCGGAGTGACGATGGGCGGAAACGACGCAGTGGCGCACGTCGTCGATAGAGTTCCCGAGCCCGTGCACGGAGCGCGGAGTGACGATGGGCGGAAACGACGCAGCGGTGCACGTCGTCGAGAGACGTCCCGAGTCCGTGCACGGAGTGCGGCGTGACGATCGGCGGAAACGTTCCTCGGCTCGACCGTTCTTCGGGGCGACAGCGTGACTGCAATTCGGACGGACGACCCGTCGGCGCGTCACCATTGGGGAATGTGAGCGAGGGCGCCGCGCTTCGGCCCCGCGAACGGGCCGATCTTTCCCGAGGAAGCGGGCCCATCGGGGCTCGCGGAGGCGGGCTGCGCGGAACTGCGCCGCGCGTCGGATCGCGCGTGGAGCGCGTCTCCGAGCGGAAACACGTTGGGGGCGGCGAGGCGTGGGCGCGCGGCGAGCGATCGCGACGCCGTCTGGTATAAGCCATCGCGTGCACTCCTGGCATGACATCTACGTGGACGACGCGGTCGTGGACACCGCGTTTCCGGCCGTGATCGAGGTCCCGAAGGGGAGCAAGAACAAGTACGAGCTCGACAAGGAAACCGGCTTCTTGCGGCTCGATCGAGTGCTTTACAGCGCGGTCCACTACCCGGCCAACTACGGGTTCATCCCCCGAACGTTCTGCGACGACGGCGATCCGCTCGACGTGCTCGTGCTCGGGCAGGAGCCCGTGTACCCGCTCACGATCGTCGAGTCGCGGGCGATTGGCGTCATGCGCATGCGTGACGACAAGGGGATCGACGACAAGATCCTCGCGGTGAACGTGCGCGATCCGGCCTTTTCTCACTACCGGGACCGCGTCGAGCTGCCTGCCCATACGGAACGGGAGATCAAGCGCTTTTTCCAGGACTACAAGGCCCTCGAGAACAAGACCGTCGAGGTGGAGCATTTCCTCGGGCCGGCCGAGGCGCTCGTGATCATTCGCGACGCGCTCGAGCTCTATCGGAGGCTGCGCCGCGGGGAGCTCGGTCCACGCACGGCTTGACGGAACACGTCGTCATGGCTGGCGCCCCGTCGTGGGCGCCCTGCGCGATCCATCGTGGAAGCTCGTATCGTGCGCGCCTGACGGGGCGGTCGGACAATCGTGCGTGGCGCCCCGTCGTGGGCGCCGTGCGCGATACGTCGTAGAACGCGCCCTTTGCACGGCCTGACGGAGCGGTCGGACACGGGCCGCGCAGCGTTGGTCGTGCACTGCCTCTACCGCACGCACACTCGCCGGCCGTGCCTGTCCGAAGGGGCGCGTGAAACTCGCAGAGCGCGTGTGGCTTCTCTCGTACGAGTTACCGCGCGAAGCGTCGCAACGGCCTGGCGCGAGGCTCGCGCGCAGTCAGCGGCGGGCTGCCAGGCGCTCGAGGATCGCGTCGTGGACTAGGCCATTCGACGCGACGAGCCCGCGGTCGCTCGAGAGCCCGGCGCCGCGGTACTCGAGGGCGTGCCCCGAGGCGTCGGTCACGCGGCCCCCGCCCCCGCGGCCGAGGGCGCGGGTGGGGCCCACGCCCCCCGGGCTCCCCGCGCGCCGGGCGCGCCGGAACACGCCGCGCCGCCCTTCTCGCCGCCCCGCCC